>JAEZWM010000114.1 GCA_023443025.1 Bacillota bacterium | reverse complement strand
AAATAGATAAATTATATCGAAGCAGAAAATAGGTTTTACGATAAGTTTCTATTATAAAATTTGTAGATATTAGGAGGCTAAGTTTTAAGGTCAGCTTAAATGACCAAATAGACTTAGCCTCTTTTTTTGTACCCAAAATCGAAAGGAGGAAGAAATTTGAATGCAAAAATAATCGCCATCACCAATCAAAAAGGTGGTGTAGGCAAAACAACCACCTGTGCCAACTTAGGTATAGGACTGGCTATGGAAGGGAAAAAGGTTTTTCTTGTAGATGCAGATCCACAAGGTAGTCTGTCTATTAGCTTAGGCTATCCACAGCCTGACAAACTCCCAACTACTATAGCAACAGTGATGGGAAAGGTTATTACAGATACACCTATTGAACCTAGAGAGGGTATCTTACAACATCATGAGGAAGTGGACTTACTTCCGGCCAACATTGAATTATCTGGTATGGAAGTATCTCTTGTTAATGCTATGAGTAGGGAAACCATACTTAAACAATACCTTGATACACTGAAGAAAGATTATGATTATATTCTTTTAGATTGTATGCCCTCTTTAGGTATGTTAACGATTAATGCCCTTGCTGCATCAGATAGTGTAATTATCCCTGTACAAGCTGACTATCTACCTGCAAAGGGATTAGAACAGCTTTTACAGACCATTGGAAAGGTACGCAGACAGATAAACCCTAAACTAAAAATTGATGGTATTTTGCTAACTATGGTAGATGGGCGTACTAATTTTGCAAAGGACATTAGCAGTTTGGTAAGAGAAACTTACGAAGGCAGTATTAAAGTATTTAAAGCAGATATACCCCGCTCAGTAAAGGCAGCAGAAATCAGTGCAGAGGGAAAAAGTATTTTTGCCCATGACCCAAAAGGTAAAGTTGCAGAAGGGTATGGAAATTTAACCAAGGAGGTGTTGAAAATTGAAAAGCTCCGCCAAAAACATAAAGCTGGCATCAGTAGATGATTTATTCTCCACAGAGGAAAGTAGGGCAGATGAAACAAGGGAAAAGATAATTGAAATTCCTTTAACAGAATTACATCCCTTTAAAGATCACCCATTTAAGGTAATTGACAATGAGGCTATGTTTGACACAACAGAAAGTGTTAAACAATATGGAGTTTTAGTTCCAGCCATTGCAAGACCCCGTGATGAGGGTGGATACGAACTTGTGGCGGGACACCGAAGAAAAAGAGCCTGTGAACTTGCAGAACTAGAAACGATGCCTGTCATAGTCCGTAGCCTTGACGATGATGCCGCTATTATTATCATGGTTGACAGTAACTTGCAAAGAGAAAATATTTTACCAAGTGAAAGAGCCTTTGCATACAAAATGAAATTAGAAGCTATGAAAAGACAAGCTGGTAGACCATCAAAAGAAAATGGTTCCCAAGTTGGGAATAATTTATTAGGGAAGAAATCAAGCGACATATTAGCCGAGCAAATTGGCGAAAGTAAAAATCAAATTTATCGTTACATCCGTCTTACCCATCTTATCCCCGAACTGCTTTCAATGGTAGATGAAAAGAAAATAGCCTTTAATCCTGCTGTGGAACTATCCTTCCTTAAAAATGAGGAACAAGCTGATTTACTTGAAGCTATGGATATGGAACAGGCAACACCTTCACTTTCACAGGCACAGAGATTAAAGAAATTTAGTAATGAGGGGAAGTTAAGCCTTGAAGTTATGAGTGCCATAATGAGTGAGGAAAAGAAGGGAGACTTAGACAAGGTAACCCTTACAGGAGATAAGTTAAAGAGGTATTTTCCAAAGTCATATACACCAAAACAAATGGAAGAAACGATTATTAAATTACTTGAAGGTTGGCATAAAAAACGAACTAGGGATCAGGAAAGATAAACAAGATATAAGCAGGAAAAGAGGTGATAATTATGGCAGTTTTTAGGGTAAAAAAAACACGGGATTATACAGTAATGTCAAACCATCATTTAAGAAATACAGACCTTTCCCTAAAAGCAAAAGGCTTGTTATCCCTTATGCTTTCTTTACCAGACAACTGGGATTATACGACTAAGGGACTTGCCTGTATATGTAAGGATGGCATAGATAGTATTAACAGTGGGGTAAAGGAACTGGAGGCTAATGGCTATGTTATTCGTAGGCGGTTAAGAAATGAAAAAGGGCAACTAACTACTACAGAATATACTATTTTTGAACAGCCTCAAACCCTTGATATGACTGATACACCACCTAAAGGAGAAAATCCAATACTGGATAATCCTATCTTGGACAACCAAGCACAGGAGAAACCTATATTGGAAAATCCAATCTTGGGAAAACCTAAGCAGGCTGAGCCTATCTTGGGAAACCCCCACCAATTAAGTACTAATATATTAAATACTAATTCATTAAATACTGATTTATTAAATATGGAGGTATCAAATCCTTATCCATCAAATCTGTATCAATCAAATAAAGAGCCGCAAGAAAAAAAGATGAGATATGATGAGATTGGATGTGATAGCCCGGCAGAAATAAAAGAAATGGTTTTAGAAAATATTGAATATAGGTATATTAAAGATAATCATAATCGTGAGCGTTTAGATGAAATCGTAGACCTAATGGTAGAAACTCTATGTTCTACTAAAGATACCATCAATGTTGCAGGGGATGATTACCCTGCACAGCTTGTAAAAGAAAAGCTACTAAGGATAAATTGTCTGCATATTGACTATGTCTTTGAATGCCTTGATAAGACCACCACCTATATCCGTAACATCAGGAGGTATTTACTGGCTACCTTATTTAATGCACCATCCACCATAGATAGTTATTACTCGGCATTGGTAAATCATGATTTAAATAGAAACTCCTAAAGGCATTTTGTACCTGATACAAGAGGATTACAAAATACCTTTTTCTATGGCAAAAACAGAAGGGAGGAGCTTCCTATGCAGGAAGAAGTAGAAAATAGAACAGTAGCACTTGTAATAAGCGGTACAAAGCTTACAGCAAGAAGTTTAAAGGCAGCTATTTTAAAATATCTAGCATGGCGTAAGGATAAGAAAAAATACCCTGAAATTCCTCAAGGCAAGCAAAGTCTTAAAGACCTTGCCAAACAAAATGCAGGAATGACCAATATTGAAATTACAGATAAAAATATTAAAAGCTTTGAAAGATCAGCAAGAAAATATGGTGTAGATTTTGCCATTAAGAAAGATAAAAGTATAAACCCACCTAAATATCTGGTCTTTTTTAAAGGAAGGGATGCAGATGCCATTACTGCTGCATTTACGGATTTTACATCTAAAATGGTAAAAAGAGCAGAAAGGCCTTCCGTACTTTCACAGCTTAAAAAGTTTACCCAGCTTGTGAAAAACACAGTTACAGATAGGGTGAAAAGTAAAGATAGGGAGCAAAGCCTATGAATACAAGACTAAAAAAAATATTAATTCTAAATATCCCTTATCTATTTTTAGCCCTATTTTTTACCAAGGTACCACAGGCATGGAGACTTGCCTTTGGATATGATATTGGGCAGAAAATTTTAAACCTAATGAATGGCTTTAGATTAGCATTTGATAACCCACTTCCAAGTTTAAACCCAAAAGATTTACTATTTGCCATAGCTATAGCGGTTATTATTCGCCTTACAGTTTATCTAAAGGGTAAGAATGCTAAGAAATATAGAAAGGGGATAGAATACGGCTCTGCCCGTTGGGGCAATAGAGAGGATATCCGCCCTTTTCAAGACCCCGTATTCCAAAATAACGTGATACTAACTGAAACAGAAAGGCTTATGATGTCTAACCGTCCTAAGAATCCTAAAAATGCTAGAAATAAAAATGTGCTAATCGTAGGTGGTTCTGGCTCAGGAAAGACAAGGTTTTGGCTAAAGCCAAATCTGATGCAATGTCATAGTTCATATGTGGTTACAGATCCAAAGGGCAGTATTGTTGTGGAGTGCGGGAAATTATTACAGCGTAAGGGATATAAAATTAAGATTCTTAACACCATTAATTTTAAAAAGTCTATGCACTATAATCCATTTGCCTATATCAAAAGCGAAAAGGATATTTTAAAACTGGTTACTACTTTGATTGCCAATACCAAAGGTGATGGTAAGGGAGGTGATGATTTTTGGGTAAAGGCAGAAACCCTGCTTTATACCGCACTCATTGGCTATATCTATTTTGAGGCTCCTGAACATGAACAAAACTTTTCTACCCTGATTGAATTTATCAATGCTTCAGAGGTGCGTGAAGATGATGAGGATTTTAAAAATCCTGTAGATTTAATGTTTGATGCCTTAGAAGAAAAAGACCCAGAACATTTTGCAGTAAGGCAGTACAAGAAATACAAATTAGCGGCAGGTAAAACTGCTAAATCTATTCTTATATCTTGTGGAGCAAGACTAGCTCCCTTTGATATTAGGGAATTAAGAGAAATTACTGCCTATGATGAAATGGAACTAGATACCTTGGGAGATAGAAAAACAGCCTTGTTTATTATCATTAGTGATACAGATGATACCTTTAACTTTTTAGTATCTATGGCATATACCCAACTTTTTAATTTACTTTGTGATAAGGCAGATGATGTATATGGGGGTAGATTACCCATTCATGTAAGGTGTCTAATTGATGAAGCTGCAAATATTGGGCAGATTCCAAAACTAGAAAAGCTAATGGCTACTATTCGTTCAAGAGAGATTTCAGCTTGCCTTGTTTTACAGGCACAAAGCCAGTTAAAGGCATTATATAAGGATAATGCGGATACCATCATCGGCAACTGTGATAGTATGATCTTCCTTGGTGGTAAGGAAAAAACTACCCTCAAGGATTTATCAGAAACCCTCGGAAAAGAAACCATTGATATGTTTAATACTTCCGACACCAGAGGGACACAAAGGAGTTATGGGCTTAATTATCAAAAGCTGGGAAAGGAGCTTATGAGTATGGATGAACTTGCTGTTATGGATGGAGGCAAGTGCATTTTACAGCTGAGGGGTGTTCGCCCATTTCTATCGGACAAGTACGACATTACAAAGCATCCAAACTACAAATACTTATCCGACTTTGATAAAAGAAACACCTTCAATATTGAAAAATATCTATCCACAAAACTAAAGGTAAAATCTAAGGAGGTTTATAATGTTTATGAAATAGACCTTGCAGATGAAAACAAAACCGCTGACTAGGCGGTTATTTTAATTCAAAATAAAATAAATTTTAGGAGGAAATAATTATGGCATTTTTTAATTCAGCAGTAGACGTATTGCAAACATTGGTTATTGCTCTTGGTGCAGGACTTGGTATCTGGGGAGTTATTAATCTTTTAGAAGGTTATGGTAATGACAACCCCGGTGCAAAATCACAAGGGATGAAACAATTTATGGCAAAATAAAGACGGAATAACACAACAAATTCTCTAAAACAAATCACTAAATCAATGTAAGATTGAATGAAATCAATATTTATGCTATAATTAAATAAATCTAATAAAGAGAAAAAGAGGGATATTATGGCACTTAACTATAAACCATTATGGATACAGTTAGCAAAAAAAGGACTAAAGAAAACAGATGTAATAGCCATGGCAGGACTAACAACAAATGTTATGGCACAAATGGGCAAGGATAGACCAATAACAATGAAAAATATAGAAAAGATATGTAAAGCTCTACAATGTACGCCTAATGATATATTTAGTTTCGATGATTATAATTCAACAGATAATGACTAAAATGTGGAGGTAACAATGAGTGAAAATGAAAAATAAAAGATTTCGTCAATTAATTTACTGCTTTGAAAAGGTTGATAAGTATGAATAAAATTTTGATTATAGATGATGATAAAGAACTTTGCTCTTTAATAAAGAGGAGTGTTTTGCCTGTAAACATAGAATCTGATGTTTGCAATACAGGTAAAGATGGATTAAGAAAATTAGCGGAAAACGAGTATCAACTTGTCATACTTGATGTTATGATGCCGGGAATGGATGGATTTGAAACATTGGTTGAAATCAGAAAGACGAGTAGTTTACCCATCTTAATGCTCACAGCAAAGGATGACAATATTTCTAAAGTACATGGTTTAAGAGTTGGAGCAGATGACTACTTAACAAAACCTTTCAATATGGATGAACTTATAGCCCGTATTCATTCACTTATACGACGCTATACTCGTTTTAATCAAAAAGATGAAATACCTCAACAACTCGAATTTGATAGTCTTGAAATTGATTTGAATAATCGTTCAATTACTACAATTAACGGAATCTTTGAGTTACCACCCAAAGAATTTGACCTACTATTGTTTTGTGCAAGGAATCAAGGAAGAATTTTGACAAAAAAACAAATTTATGAAGAAGTTTGGGGAGAAGTGTATTGCTATGATGACAGCAATATTATGGCGATTATCAGTCGTCTTCGTAAAAAATTGGAAGCAAATCCCAAAGAATCGAAATATATTCAAACGATTAAAGGCGTCGGCTATCGTTTTAACAAGGAGGTCTAAGTTATATGGAAATAGCAATGATTATATCTGTTATAATCACAACCTTGTCTCTTTTAACTTCGTATCTCCGTATCAAACGAGCAAAGAAACAAATATCGGAAATGAAGGATATTTTAGTCGATATAAAAAACGGCAACAGCAACAGGCGTATTTTATCGACACCGAATGAACTTGTTGCCCCCATTGCCTATGAAATAAATGAAATTATCATCTCTTACGAAGATAAACTGTCCGCATTTCGCCAAACGGAAGATACCAACAAACAACTTATGACAAGCCTTTCTCATGATGTCAGAACACCGCTTACTACACTTATAGGCTATCTTGATGCAGCACATAAAGGAATTGTTACGGGAGAAGAAAGAGAGAATTATATAAGGATTGCCCGGCGAAAAGCATATGATTTAAAAGAGTATATAGATATGCTGTTTGATTGGTTTAAACTCAATTCCGATGAGTTTCCAATGGAGATGAATCGTGTTGAAATCGGGGAGCTTACAAGAAGCATACTTATTGATTGGATACCGATATTTGAAGATAAAAAAATAGATTACAGCGTTGAAATTCCGGAGCAAGCTCTTCAAGTAAAACTTGATACGGAAGCTTATATTAGAATACTCAGCAATCTTATTCAAAATGTAATCGCTCACAGCAGTGCAGATAAAATTGAAATAACATTATCAAAACAAGATAAAAATGTAAAAATTCTTTTAGCCGATAACGGTGTAGGAATTGAAGAAAAAGACTTGGCACATATTTTCGAAAGATTATACAAATGTGATAAAGGACGGTCTGAAAAAGGCAGTGGTCTTGGACTTTATATCGTATATCAACTTGTAAAGAGAATGAAAGGCAAGATAACGGTAGATAGTATTCGATGGAAAAAAACTGTATTTACTTTATGTTTTCCTCTGATTGATTAAGGCTTTCTCCATAATATGAAGGGAGCTTATTATTTTATCGACATATTTAATCTTATAATTGCAAGGTTAATGCAAGGTTGTGACAAGGTTAATGCAAGGTTGGTTTGATATAATTTCTCTTACAAGGAGGATTAAATATGAGTGATTATATTATTAAAACAAAAAACCTTACAAAACAGTATGGTACACAAAAAAGTGTTGCTAACTTAAATATGAATATTCGTAAAGGGAGAATTTATGGTCTCCTCGGAAGAAATGGAGCCGGAAAGACCACGACTATGAAAATGTTGCTTGGTCTTACCGAACCCACTTCAGGAGAAATAGAAATCTGGGGAAAATCGCTACAAGGAAATGAAACAAAAATTTTACCACGAATAGGCAGTATGATTGAATCTCCCGGATTTTATCCAAATTTGACAGCAAGCGAAAACTTAACTATATTTGCGACACTTAGAGGAGTACCTAATCGTCACGCAATCAAAGACGCTTTAGATTTGGTAGGTTTACCGTACAAAGATAAAAAACTTTTTTCTCAATACTCTCTCGGTATGAAACAGCGATTAGCCATTGCTCTTGCGGTTATGCACGATCCTGAACTTTTGATTTTAGATGAACCTATAAACGGACTCGACCCTATAGGAATTGCAGAGATAAGAACATTTATACGAGAACTATGTGATAAAAAAGGGAAAACAATTCTACTTTCCAGCCACATACTTTCAGAAATTGCCTTATTGGCGGACGATATTGGAATTATTGATCATGGCGTTTTATTGGAAGAAGCAAGTCTTGCAGAATTGGAGAAGAAAAGCAGTCATCATATTCATTTTATTGTTTCAGATACAGCACAAGCCGCAAGAATTTTAGAGCGTACATTCTATGAGAATAATTTTTCAATACAAGATGACCATAATTTACACTTGTATAATCTTGATATGTCCGTGGGGAAAATTGTTACCGAATTTGTAAATAACGGATTGGAAGTATCCGAAGCCCACACTTGCGAAGAAACTCTTGAAGATTACTTCAAGCGAGTAACCGGAGGTGAAGGAATTGCTTAAACTTATAAAATGCGAATTTTTGAAATTGAAACGACTAAGGTTTATACAAATTACTTTGATATTAGCTGTATTATTTCCTATTGTGCTTACCATGTATGTTTTCAAAACAGGAAATAATTTTGAAATGCTTTATCGATTTGTATTTTTATATGGCGATTTACTTTTCAAACCTTGTGTACTTGGGATAATTGGGCTTATGCTTCTTTCGACAGAGGACGATAATGATACATTCAAGAATTTGTTGTCCATTCCAATTTCCGGGAGGAAGCTGTTTTATGCAAAAATATCTTTACTTTTATTGCTATCAATGTTGTACTCTTTTTTTGAATTATTAGCAACTTCTATAGGCGGGCTTTTTCTTGGGGGAATTCAGGACATTACAACATACGCATATCATAGTCTTATCAATGGAACTATGATATTCTTTGATGTTCTACCGCTTATTTTACTTTTTTGTATATTTCATAGAAATAAGATTTTTTCTATAATTTTAACTATTTTTTATGCGATTGCCGGATTTTTGTTGGTGAATGCATATGCTTCAGGCCTGAGAGTTTCGAGTGGTTTTATCTCTTCTCTACCTCGTATTGTTGCATTTCGTTGGTTTTTGTATGTTTTTTCTTTAGGACAAAATTCTGCAACGCTTTTTGTTCCTGAACTTTCGACAGTGAAAGCTTTCCAAATCCTTATTTGCACCGGAGTGGTTTTTATAGCATTTGCATCCGGCTTGTATGGTAGAAAGGAGGTCGTATAATGATATACCGAATGTTACATTGTGAGTTTATTAAAATCAGAAGAAATCCAATTTTATTAGTCGGTTTTTTTGCAGTATTGATTTCGGTAGGGTATTCCGTCTTTCAAATGTATTTGGGCTATAATGCAGGCGAAGAAATGAGCTTTGAGATTCTGAATTATGTGCTGGTATTTAATAATACAACTTTGGTATTTCCGGCTACATTTACTTTATTTGGTGGATATCTAATTAATCGAGAATATGAAGCAGATACGACGAAGTCCCTTTTGACAGTGCCGATATCCTTGAGAAAAATATTTATTATAAAAATATTAATAACAGGTATTTTTTCGGTGTTTTTCGGTCTGATAAGTTTCATCTTAGTAATGCTTTCAGGGCAATTTCTCCTACACTTTGACATTACATTGGAACAAACTGTTTTTTCGATTAAACAAGTATGTGGTATGGCATTATTTAACTATATAGCTGTCTCTCCGATAATAATATTATCTACAAGAAAACGAGGGTACTATATGGTCGGAGCAGGTATCTCTTTTTTGCTTGGATTAATCAGCCTTTTTGTAGGGAAATCAAGCTTAACCAACTTTTTTCCAATTACTGCCGGATATAAGTTAGTTGATTATGCAGCTGCTTACGAAACGGCAAATCCTCTTGTATCAATTGCGGTTTATTTAGTAATCATTTTGATTTTAGCTATTTGTATT
>JAEZWM010000003.1 GCA_023443025.1 Bacillota bacterium | reverse complement strand
CCAGCAGCACCAAAAAAAGCTAACCCTGAAGTAAAAATAGACAACAAAAGTAAAAAAGAAACAAAAACTCCTGAAGTAAAAGCACCTCAAGCGAAAACTCCAGAAGTAAAAAAAGAAAATAACAAAGTAAAATAATAGAATAATCATATTTCCCCTACAAATAAAAGCCCACACAATGTGGGCTTTTGTGATGTTGATTAATTGTTTCGGTGGGCCTTCGGGGACTCGAACCCTATTTACACTACTATTTTATATAAGTATATCATAATAAAAAACAAATACTACTGTATCGCCCTAGAATTAATCTTCACCAGAGCTATCTTAATCATATCATAACTAATATCGTCCGAAACAAGTTCTTTAATTGGTTTTAGCCACTCTGTTCCAACTTGTTCTACTGCTTCCGTTATTTCGCTCATGGCTTCATCATCTACAAAGTCTGAAACGTCAACTTCCATACCGTCTTTTAAACAGGATACCAGATGGTTTGTAATAGTCCTTACGGTTAGTGATCTTTGCTCAGCTATCTCTTCAGCAGAAAGTCCCAATTTATAAAGCCTGTAAGTTTCTAAAGCGGTAGGAGTTTTGGGATCTTTTTTTGGTTTTTGCACTGCTTCTTCTACGCTCTTTGATGCGTAGACAACACCTTCTTTTATATTTTCGTTTAATAGCTTCAATAATTCTTCACCGTATTTTTCTGCTTTGTGATCACCTATGCCTTTTACTTTTAAAATCTCATCCATATCTTTAGGGAGTACATCCAATAAGGAATTAATCGTTTGGTCACCAAAAATAACAAAAGGTGGCAGATTTTGAGATTTAGCTTTTTCTAATCTCCATTCCCTTATTATCTGGAATAATTCTTTTCCTTCATCAGTTAAATCTATTACCTCAGATTCAGTCGAAACCTTCTTTGTGGACTGTACCACTTTTCTTACTCTCATATAGAGTTCATCGTTTGAATTCAGAAGATTTGATGAATTACCGTTTAAATAAAGAGTTGGATACTGGTCAGTAGTCTGTCCGATATAGTCCTTATTGATTAGAAAATTAATAATATCAAAAACGGCATCTTTTTTGTAATCTGACATGATACCATATGTTGAAATTGCATCAAAACCAAGTTCTTTAACTCTTTTGTTTTTTGAACCGGTTAGAACGTCAACTGTAAGGTTGACTCCAAAACTTTGGTTCATTCTATATATACAGGAGATAATCTTTTTAGACTCTTCCAGTACTTCAAGTTCATCAAACTCAGTTGTACAACTACTACAATGATTGCAGTCTTCTTTGGGAAATTCGTTAAAGTAATTCAAAATTCTGTTTCTTAAACAATCAGTTGATCTTGAGTAGTCAATCATTGATTCAAGTTTTTTATGGCTATCTGATAAGTTGCTACCATTTTGCATAATCAATTTTTGGATAATGATATCCTGTGGTGAAAAAAGAAGAATCGCTTCAGAAGGAAGCCCATCACGGCCGGCTCTACCAGCTTCTTGGTAGTAGTTTTCCATACTCTTCGGCATATTATAGTGAATTACTTTTCGAATATCGGGTTTATCTATTCCCATTCCAAAAGCAAGTGTAGCAATCATAATGTCTGTTTCATCGTTAAGAAACTTATTCTGAGACTCATCCCTTTCCTCGGGAGTCATTCCGGCATGATATCTATCTACATTTAATCCTGCTTGAGATAGATAAGAGTAGAGTGCATCCACGAGTTTTCTAGTAGCACAATAGATGATAGTGCTTTCACCTTTGTTTAAATGCTTTACAAGTTCAGCATTTTTATCTCTAGTTTCTATTACATCAAAGTATATATTAGGTCGATCGAAGCTATTTATCTTTATAAGAGGATTTTTTAAATCCAGCTGTTTTATGATGTCACGAGCACAGTTTTCTGTCGCAGTTGCTGTAAATGCCGTAATAACGGGTCTTTTGGGAAATTTTGAAATCATCTCCGAGATTAACCGATAATCAGGTCTAAAGTCATGACCCCACTGACTTATACAGTGTGACTCATCAACTGCAACCTGAGCTACATCAATCCCGATTAGGGTATCAATAAAATGAGGCATTGAAAGCCTTTCCGGTGCAATGTATACAAGCTTGAACCCACCGGACATTAGAGAGGATGTTCTATAATTTATTTCATCATAATCAAGACTACTATTGATATATGTAGAGGGAATTCCTACCTGATTTAAGGTATCCACTTGATCCTTCATTAGCGAAATCAGTGGTGAAATTACAATAGTTAAACCATTCATAAGCATAGCAGGTATCTGATAACAAATTGACTTTCCACTACCTGTTGGCATAAGACCAAGCACATCTCTTCCGCTAATTATCGTTTCTATTATCTCCTCCTGAGAATCCCGAAAATCATCATAACCAAAATACTTCTGCAGTACATCAACAGCCTTCATTTATACCTCCAAAATTATATTCTAAATATAGTATAGCATGAATTTATAAAATATTGGAATTTAGGCATTTATAATTCTTGAAGTTAAATTTATGTATTTATCTTTTACGAGAATAGATTACAAAAGAAGTTTAACTACATTAAACTATAATTATGCTATCTTGACATATACTTATAAATGTTATATATTTATAACATAATGAGCGAAATAGATAACATAAGGAGGGATATATGAAAAGGCAGATTAATTATTTAGGGTTTTTATCGCTATTGTCTTTGATTGCTATACTTGGAATAGTTACGGAGAATCGAGGTTTAATTGGATTTTTGGGTTTTGTTGTTTATATACATTATTTTAAAGTGATTCCCGATGAACTTTTTATGGATAATTTGTACAAAGCATGTACATTAGCATTTTTAATTCAGATTATCTCTTTTATTCCGATACTTTTCATTCTATACTTCCAGACATGGTTTGAAAATCCCGTGTTAGCATCAATGGGGATTTCATTTATCATCGGCTTGATTGTATTTACAGTGAAGCTTAGAATATTACAAAGAATAGAAGGACAATACTGATGCTTAATACTAAGATTAGAGAATATAGAGCCAGGTTTAATATAAGTCAAATTGAATTAGCTGAAAAAGTGGGGGTAAGAAGAGAAACCATAGGGAATCTGGAAAACGGAAAGTATAATCCTTCGCTTAAACTCGCGATGGATATCGCAAAAGTTTTTGAATGTAGTGTAGAGGATCTTTTTGAATTTACAGATTGATTTATTAAATCTGAAAAATTATCAAACATTGGATATATAATATAGCTGGAGGTGTAATATGATAGAGATTAGAGATTTAACAAAAAGATTTGGGTCTAAAATTGCTGTAAATAAAATTAGTCTTGATGTAAAAAATGGTGAGATATTTGGATTTTTAGGACCAAATGGAGCCGGCAAGACAACTACAATAAAAATGATAGTAGGACTAATGAGTCCGGATGAAGGGGATATAGAAGTAGCCGGGGTCAATGCAGTTAGATATTCTCTTGAATCCAAGAGAAAATTCAGTTATGTGCCTGATAATCCCGATATATATGACAATATGACAGGACTTCAGTATCTTAACTTCTTATCGGATATATACAATTTATCTAAAGAAGAAAGACAAGAAAGAATAAAGAAATACTCGGATGAATTTGAAATGACGAATAATTTAGCCGACTATATTACCGGTTATTCTCACGGAATGAAACAGAAGATTTGCTTAATCGGAGCTCTTATTCATGAACCTGAAGTTTTTATACTTGATGAACCGATGGTGGGACTCGATCCAAAGAGTGCTTTTAGATTAAAGGAAATCATGAGAGATAGGTGTAATAAGGGTAAATCTGTATTTTTCTCAACTCATGTCATGGAAGTTGCTGAAAAGATATGCGACAGGCTTGCTATTATTAAAGATGGAAAGATAATAGCTGTAGGTACACTTGATGAGATCAAAGAGCAAGCCAAAGACGAGGGCAGCTTAGAACAGATATTCTTGGAGTTGACGGAATAATGAAAGTACTTAGTTTAATAAAAAAAGACTTTATAATAGACTATGGATTTATCTTAAATCCTTCAGCAGCACTGAGAGATAAGAATAATAGAAATAAATTATTGTTATTTCCACTTATAGTACTAATGATACTTTTTTACACTTATATTTTTGTGAAGTTTATATTTGGATCGCTTCCGGATGAGGTTATCAAACATATAGGGGGAGTGTTACTAACAATCGGGTATGTGGTATTTTTTATGATAACGCTTATGACCAGCATCGCACCGTTCATTAGTAAAACTTACTTTAGCAATGACGTTAGTATATTGCAAAGACTTCCTGTAAAATCTTCAGATATATTTATAAGTAAGGTTGTTGGGCTTTCTGTGAACTCTCTGTTTTTTGGGGTTATTGTACTTTTGCCAATTGTATATAGGTATGGGGTTGCTAACAATAGTGGAGTTATCTATTATTCAGTAGCTTTTATCAATGCAATGGCGGGTACGATGATTGTATCAAGCGTTATGGCACTTCTGGTTTCCATAGTAATGAGGTATATCAATGGACTTCCAAGGGTAAAAAACATCATGCAATTTATAAATATGTTTGTAGTCATAGCAATTGTAGTAGGTATTCAGGTCTATTCCAGGAGGTTAGCCGGAATAGAAACACTTGATTTTATTCAATCCAATCAAGGCATAATAAATACATTAACTATATTGTTGCCATTTGTAAGGCTCATAGAAAGAGCTCTTACAACTAGTAAAATTTCAACTATGATTCTAAATACAGCTTCAGTAATTGCAATTTCCGGGATTTCAGTTTTTATAAGTGCAGCTCTTGGTTCCGGATTCTTAATGAGAGGAGTCAGTGCAAACCAGGTAGTAGCTAAAAAGAAAAATACAACAATTAAAGAGTCAGGATATCAAAAAACATCCGTAGCAGTATCGTTGGCAAAAAGAGAAATTAGTGAAATCTTTAGAACACCTGTATATGCTTTTAATATACTAAGCATAGGTATACTAATGCCGATATTTATTGCACTGCCACTTATAAATGAAGGAAATGCAATAGGAGAAATTGCAAATGTTTCTGTAATTATCAAAGAACTAAATATAAGCGGTATAAACCAAATAGGAATCCCGATGATAATAGGACTTTTTGTATCGATATTTCTTGCCATGTCAGGACAAAGTGCCATTACCTCGATAACAAGAGAGGGAAAGAGAATTTGGATGATGCAATCACTACCAATCCATCCAAAAGATCAGATAAACGGAAGAATGATAGCTTCTATATTCTTTGGAATCATTGCAGTAGCACCGGTTACAATAATTATAATTTTCCTGTTTAAGCCAAGTATTTTGATGATTTTAGGATTTATTATAGGAGCTTTGGCAGGCGTATATGCAACGAGTTCGTTCGGACTCTTACTAGGGATTCTATACCCTAAACTAGTCTGGGACAATCCTCAGCAAGCCATCAAGCAAAACTTCACAGTTTTTATTTCCATGATACTGACTTGGATTTACATTGGAATCCTAGGCTTTATAACCTACAAGCTATTTACATCAGGGATAATCAAACTTGATAATGCAGCGTTTGTTGGAATTGTTTTGACCGCAGTGCATATTATAATGGGCTACCTAGTCTATAGAAAACAGCCTAGTATCTTTGAAGAAAAGCTGCCGGATTATAGGAACTAAATACACAACATTGCAAAAGACAGGCCACCGGCCTGTCTTTTGAATTGCTTATTTCTCGATGTTCTTTAGTATATTTCTTGCAGAATTGGATATGGTGTTTTCTCCACCTAGTATATAGATTTGGATTGCATTTGTTGTTTTTATTGCGTTAGAAACTTCATCCGGTACATTGTCTTTTGAGACGAGTAGGATTGGTGCTTTTTCGCTTATAGCCAAGACGGATCCTGCGAGTGCGTCTGGGTAGTTTTCTCCGCTTGCTATAACAATCCTTTCTGTATCTTTAAATAGTTCTGTTCCAATCTTTGAAGCCGTCTCGTAGCGGTTTAATCCTGCTATTCTATTAGCTTCGATTGATTTTTCTTCTAATACTTTAGCTACTTCTGCCGAGACTGAGCTTTCACCGCCAACTATGGTAACCTTCTTAACTCCTTCAAGTGCTTTAAGAGTGGAGTCATCCAGTCTATCTTTGTCGGTTAAAAGGATTCCGGAACTTTCAACTCCTGCATATGGTGCTGCAGCAAGAGCGTCAGCGTAGTTGTTTCCACTTGCCAGTATGATATGTTCTGATTTATCGCTTAGTTCTTTAACTTTTTCAGTTATTTTTGAAGCCGTTGAATATCTGTTGTCTCCTGCTATTCTTTCAACTTTAAGACCAAGCGTTTCAGTTTCAGCAGCTAGTTCATTTGTAAGTGTGTTTTCTCCACCAATCAAATATACTTGTTTTGCTCCCAGTCTTTCGATTTCAGCTTTTATATCCGCATCAAGTTTAGCCTTTGGATTTAATAGAAGAGGAGCATCCAGCTCAGCTGCAAGTACTGAAGCTGCCAGTGCGTCAGGATAGTTTTCGCCTGATGCGACTACCACATTTTCGCTTGAACTAAATAGCTCTTTGCTGATTTGAGCAGCTGTTTTATATCTGTTTTCTCCTGCGACTTCAGTAGTTGCAATTTTAGTTTCGCTTCCATCGGATGGTTTTTCTACAGGATTTTCAATCTTAGGAATATCAGGTTTTACCGTATCGATTGGTTTATTGTCTTCAGGCTTTTCAGGTAACTCCGGAGTTTCAGGAGTCTCGGTATCAGGGCTTACAGGCTTTTCCGGAACCGCCGGATTTTCTGGGCTTTCGGGATTTTCTGTTCCTCCATCATTTGGGTTACCTATTTCAGAATCTACAGGAGATTCACCCGGGGCAAGCTGGTCTGCAGTTTTACTTTCTATCTCTATTATAGGATCCTGTCCTTCCTTAATGGTATAGCTTACTTTGGTTTGGTTACCTGCAAAATCAAATGCTAAGAAATAAAATGTTTCTTCATCTTCTTCTAACTCGCAAACATGAGTAGTTGTCACATCAACCGGCTTTCTTTCTAATTTATCAAAGCTGTCATCCTTTTGGATAAGTTTATTGATGGTCTTGCCGGCTGCATTTAGTTCGTAAACCATAACGCCCCAGAAATTATCTTTAGCATTAAGTGTAAATACTGCGTTGCCTTCGTCATTTATTTCATGACTTACATCAAGTGTAGGTGCTGTTTTATCTACAAATACCCAAGTAGATACATTTCCTTCAAGAGAGCCGGCTGTAGCAGTAACTGAAATATAGTTAAGTTCTTCTCCTTCAAGAGTTATTTTTCCACTGAACAGATACTTGTCGCCTGATTTTTCAAAAGTTGCATCAACCGGAGTACCGATGAGTTTGCCATTATTATCCACTTGTTTAAGCGTTACTTTGTCTAAGTTTTCAGTATTTGTAATAGTACCACTTACATTGACTTCATAGTCATGGAAAGTTAATATTTTCGGTTCAGTGATAGTGATTCTTGGAGTATCTTTAGAATCATCTAAATCAAAGAAGTTGTTGGTTTTTGAGTTTAGCACATTATCCCTAACTCCCACAAATATTTTACCGGCATTCCACTCTGCAGGTATTTTGAATAACAAGTTTTGACCTTCTTTGAAATTCTCAATGTCTCTTTGCGGATTGACCACTACTTGGTTTCTAGGTGAATCATAATCACCAACCCATACCAGAGCAGTTCCTGATAGATCATCTTTAACTTTTAATTCAACTGTACTTGTTTCTTTGTCGTATCTTACAAAAGTAACTTTTGGCGCACTCTTGTCAAGAACGATAGGATAGTTATAGTTTTGAGGTTCTGAATTATAGTTCAACTGACCTTTAAGATTGTAGTAGTAGATTTCTCCTTCTGTTACCGTACCTTTCCTAAGTTCTCCATCCCAAGTCATATCGTTTGAGAAGAAGTAGGTCTTTCTACCCTGTGAAACTTTGTGTATTTTCTTTAAGTTTTTTATAGTGTTTACTTTTGAAACTTGCTTATCGTTTTTATCTAAAATGTTAAATTCCATATTTTCAGCATTTCTTAATACTGAAATAATCGGAACTATATTTGTGCGTTGACTGTAGAATACAACTTTTTCGCCATCTACTTCGCCTCTTGGAAGAGCATATACTCTCACTCTTTCCTTATCAGCGGTCTTTTCAATATAGTTCGTATAAAAGCCCGGTGCTGAATTGCTAAAGTATATATCTTCATCAAATCCTGTCATACCATCAATAATTCTAGGAGCATTCCAATCCCCATAAAATCCAATAAATGGAACTGTAAGTTTAGGATGATTGTCAGATTTTAGGTGAATAAAACCACTAACCAATTGATTGTTTTCGATTCCGCTAAACGCAACTTTGACGCTTAGTTCCGTACTGCTGTTTGCGGGAACGGTTACAGAATTACTTCCTATAATATTTGAATTAACTTCCAGTGTGTCTTCTGTAAATAGATTGTCGACTATTTCTTCTTTTAATACCTCAGACTCTAAATTATAAGTCACTGCTTCGTCAGAAGTGTTATGAAGAACCAGGTTTGCTGTAAATATATTTTCAGAAATTTCTTTTATTTCAAGTTTTCCATCAGCTATACTATCATTAGTTCCTGTAACATCGATGTAAACAGGAGTAGTAACTGCTGAAAGCATATTAATCATACCCGCGCCTTGCTGCATTACCGAATAGGTATTTCCGGTATTTATATCTTTTTGTGGAACCGCGGTGTTCATCATTATCTGTTTGGTAAGTTCAGCATATTGTTTTTGTGATAGATCCTTAAACTTGTCCTGCAATGCTTGTTTAACAACAGCAGAAGCACCGGCAACATGAGGAGTAGCCATTGAAGTACCACTCATGATTTTATATTTATGATAATTTTGAGTTGAGTATATATTTCCGCCCGGAGCAAGGATTTCCGGTTTCATTCTTAGATCACTGGAAGGACCCCAGCTTGAAAACTTACTCATAGTTCTAGCTGAAGGATTATCAACAAATTCAGGATCCACTGAGAGGGTAAGTTTAGAACCTTCAGGAGCACCGGACAGCACCATACCATCATCATGGCCAATAAATGCAACGGGTATAGAATAAGGAGGATCTACAAGCATACTTACAAGAGCCTTTCCTCCGTCCTTATGGTTAAAGATAATAGCAGCAGTAGCTCCATGTTTAGCTGCAAGATCTTTTTTTACTGTATAAGTTGCACCGCCTCTTTGAATGAGAGCAACTTTTCCGTTTACATCTTTTCCTTCGTAATCTGCATCTGTTGCACCAAGTCCGACATATACATATTCTTGATCATTAGGAAATGCATCTTTAGGACTGGATTCATGAACATTGGCACCAAACTTGTAAGACTCAGTACCGATATTTGCCAATACAGCATGAGCAAAAGTCTTGGTATTTTCAAAAGAAGCAACTGAGAAGGATCCAGGATAAATACTTGGAGAACCGACTACTCCAAGGTCAGGATTTCTTTTGTGCATTAGTCCATGGCCGTCTACTATATTTCTGTCGTTTCCTGCGGCAATCGCACATATGATTCCGTTATCAACTGCATTATTGATAGCTACATCAACTGCGCTATCTCCATTCATATTATAAATACCTGCACTAGCACCCAGACTTAAGTTGACGACATCCGCACCTAGAAGGATGGATTCTTCTATGGCTTTTAAGTAAGAGTCTGTAAATACACTATGAAAATTCTGGTCGTCTGAGAACACCTTCATCGCAAGTATTTGAGCTTCAGGAGCAACCCCTTTGATTCCGCCTTCAGAAGTGTTACCATTAGCTGCTACAGTACCGGCAACATGCATACCATGTTGAGAGTCTTTATTCTCTAGTGTATCGCTATCGTTATCATGATAATCATAAGCATAAGGTACTTTGTCACTTACATAAACACCTGATAGATTATACTTATCGATAATTTCATTTACTTCGGTTTCAGATAATTTTAATTTTGACTCATCCGTGATATTAAAGTCACGATGTCCGGTATAAACACCGGTGTCGATTATAGATACGATAGTACCTTCGCCTTTGTAGCCTAAATCAGAACTCCAAACCTGTTTTACATCGATTTGATCAACAGATGCAACCATGCTTGGATCAACCGGTTCCGGTTTTTCGTATTGGACTGAGAAATAAACGTTTTTAACCTCGGGCAGAGAAGCAATCTCCTCAAGATCCTCAGCTTTAACCTCAGCTGCAAAGCCATTGATTGCGACTGAGAATTCCTGGATTTCCGTCAATTCGATACCTTTATTTTTGATTTGATCTTTAACCGAATCCTGCTCATCGGAAATTGCATTGTCAAGAGAGTTAAATGTGCTCATGTCAAGTTCAGGAACAGAAATGCCCTTATCAGTAGCATTTTCTATAATAGGCTCCTCGCTAAGCTCTACTATAATCCTTACTGTCTCTTGAGGGTCAGCCTCCTTCAAGATCTCTTCAATCTTGTCCTCGTCCGGGTTTACGTTTTCCTCTGAAATAACATCAAATTGTGGAGGGTTTTCTTCTTCTGCAGATGCGTAATTAAATGGTAATGATGATAGCATCATAGTACCCGCTAAAAGGTACGCAGCCGCACGCATGAAAAATGTTTTCAATATAACACTTCCTTTCTAATGATTTGCAACAAGTATAGCATAAATTTTTGTGCTTTAAAATAAAGGTGTATTAATACAGCAAATAATAGTTATATTTTTTTAATAATTATAAATAACATACATTATATTAAAGAAATTGGATAAACTTTATCAAGGAGTCATGATAAAATAAATCAAGAACAGGAATAACATAATTCATATATATCAATTGTTATTTTAGTGAATTAATTACCTTTTAACCTACATCACGATAAAATTATTAGAGAATAAATAAGAAAAGGTTTTCTTATTTATTCTCGATTCTATAGTAAATCCTTATAATTGCTAAAAACACCCAAAAATTCTATAATAGGATATAATATTCAATAAGGAGGGAAAAGTATGCTTCATGTAGCCATAGTAGATGATGACTTAAACATCAGAGAAGAAATAAACAATTACATAAAAAGAGAATTTCAAAATAAGTTAGTATCACATACATTTCCTTCGTATGCTGAACTGGATGAGGCTAGGGATGAAACAGAGTTTGATATTTACTTGCTGGACATAGAGGTTGGGGAACAAAATGGTGTTGATTACGGAGTTAGTATAAGATATACAAACCAAGAAGCAGTTATAATCTTTATTACATCTTTTGATCACTATGCTCTTGACGGTTATGACGCCAGACCCATGGCTTATTTAGTCAAGCCTGTAGAGATAGGAAAACTTGGAAAACTTCTAAATGAAGCAGTAGATAAGCTGATTATTAAACCTAAGCTCATTGAAATCTCAGAAAATAACAACAAACATCTCTTAAAGATAAAAGACATTATAAGTATGGAAAGAGACGGAAGAAAAACTAATATAAAAACTAGAAATGACTATTTCGAAGTATATGAGTCACTTAAAATTCTTATAAGTAAAACGGATGAATATTTAATAAGAGTTAATCAGTCTGTCTACATCAACCCACTTTATCTTGAGGATGTTATAAAAAGAAAAGAAAAGAAAGGTGTTAGGCTGATTAATGGAGAAGAGTACTTTTTTAGTAGGGATGGATATAGAAGGTTTTTGAAGGATAGTGCAAGATGGAGAGTTGAAAATGAGTGATTTCTTATTGATCTTTTTAAATAATGGTATTTCAATGCTCATATTGAGCTATTTTTGTGAAAACTATTTGGAGAAGAAATCAGGTAAAAATATTTTCTATGTAACGCTACTTATCACAACTCTAGTGGTAGCAACAATCCATTACAGTTTTCCTAATCCCAACATAAACTTAATATCATCACTATTTACTATGATTTTATTTATAATCATTAACTACAACATTCAGCCGGTTTCATTATTTATTGTTCTAATGTTTACATTGGCACTACCTGTTATCATAGAAACAGTTTTATATTTTGCAACGGATTTAATTTTCCATGATCCATACAAGTACTATTATATACCGGCTTATCTAAGTAAGCTGATTTATTTATTGGCAATTATTTATATTGTAAAAAGCGGATCGATAAAATCTCTTAAGAAAAGTAACAAAACATTTGGGATGCTGTTTTTATTTACTATTTTAACTGTGGCATATGCTCTAATAAGTGGATACTTTTTTGTATCCAGTGGCATGAGCTTGCTATTTTTAATAAATATGATAATCGTTGTTATCAGTTATATCTTTCTTTACCGTTACATGTATTTATTAACTACGAATCAAAAGATTCAATATGAGAAAGAACTACTGGAAATAAATGAAAAATCAAAAAAAGCATACTACGAGTTAATAGAAGACCAAAATAAAAAAGTAAGAAAAATTAAGCATGATTTGAAAAATAGACTGACTTCAATTATAGCCTCAGAAGGCTATCAAAAGGATGTATTACTCAAGGAAATTATAGGAGAACTTGAAGTCTCAGGATTGATTCCATATACTAGGAACAAAACAATTAACTATCTGCTTAACAAAAAAATAGAAAAAGTAGAAATAAAAAAAGAAAATCTGGAAGTTTTTTGCGACATACCTGAAGAATTACCCATTAACATGGATGATATCACTGTGATTATTGGAAATCTTTTAGACAATGCAGTGGAAGCGGTTCAAAAACTAAAGCTGAATGAAAGATATTTAAAAATAGAAATAAAAAAAGATCTGTACTTTCTCTTTATCAGAATCGAAAACTCATACACCGGAATTACAGATTTAGAAACACAGAAAGAAAATCCTGAGGAACATGGATATGGAATTAAAAGTGTTCGTAAACTAGTTCAGGATTATGATGGACATATGGAGATCGAACAAGGAAACACTTTTATAGTAAAAATTACACTACCAATTTTTATAGCGGCATAGTCGCTATTTTTTTTGCCGAATTATCACGAATAACGACCGAATAATCATGAATCCGTTTATAATTATAAAGTCGTGCTATGATTGAAATAATAAATAAAATCATTAAAGGAGAATGACTATTGTGAATAAATTAATTAGAAGACTACTTATAGAGTCAGGGCTCATACTAGCCAGTATATTTATTGGTACTTGTCATTTATGGTATTACAAGGATGAACTAGATAGCGAGCTGGAGCAGCATCTAAAAAGTTACTTAAATGAGAAAAATAAATATCGATAATGAAAAGATATAAGGAATACGAAGCAAGTCTGGTTAAGATATCAATCTATGGATGGAAGAACTTATTATTTCAAATTCTGGTAGGATTCGTAATCCTAATGGTAAGTACCTTACTTGGAGGGTTTAAAATTGCTATTATATATTTGCCAGTCATTATGCTTACTAGATTATTTATAAAATCACCACATTTAACTACTCGATTTAAATGCTTTATAATCTCTGTTCTAGTAAATACAATAATGATTTATTTTGCGTTAAGAATTAATACCATTATTGGCAATGACTTGATTTCGGTGTTTATCAGTATAGCAATAGCACTTGCATTTGAAAGACTTATATAATTTACTATCTTGGAATAAATAGGAAAGAATTAGATTAAGTTGTTTTTATATAAATATCACAGCAAACTAAAAATAGGATAAATTTACTTATTAATTAAGCAAAAAATAATAATATTAGAAGATACTACATGAGGTATGAAATGCGTAAAGTGAAGTTTGTAATTTATGGTATATTATTAATGTTCTCGTTGATAATTTTAGGAGAATTATATGTATTTTCACTTGATAGTTTTGTAGATGAATATATAAACTGTACATTTGATATATACTCAATTTCTGATATTGAAAAAACCAAAATAGATTTTATAAAGACTGCAGGAAAACATAAAGTGGGTATATTTGCTCTGGATAATAAAATACCTAGTGAGAGAAATAAAGAATACCATATTTATGGAAATGAAATAGCAATTAAAAACCTAAAAGAGAAAAGGTTTTCAGAAGTCAAATACAACAGCTTAGTCGTCGGAGAATCTAACATTTACTTTCATGATTTTAATGAATTAAATAATAGTGAGTTATTTGATAGGATATACTTTACTAATGGTAAAAACGACATACAACAAACAAAAGAATTTAAAAAAGAATTAATTGGGGAGTATGGTGGCGGTTTCCCTCATTATTATGGTAAATCCAAGACCATCGTTATGAGTCAAATCCTAGTTTTTATTATTGTTTATTTATTATTATTACTTCTTACAATGTTTGAACTACAAAATAGGAAAAAAGAAAGTTTTATTAGACTTGTACAAGGAGAAGATATCCTTGAAATCAATCTACGATTATTTATAAAGGATCAATTGTTTTTAATTCTGATAACTATCTTTTTGTATATCGTATTTAAACAGATTCACTTTATAACTTTTTTGAAAGTGGGAATATCCATTGCTTTCCTTATTCAATTTATTATTTCGTTAATTATATACATTACTTCTTCATTGTCGGTTGAACATGGTAGTTTAAAGAAAATAAACGAGCATAGAGCGATTATAATATCAAGTTATATAATAAAACTGATTATTCTAGTATTTTTATTTAATATTTTATACGCAAATGGTCTTTTAATAAGAGATGGTTATGAATACAGGAAACAGAAAGTATTTTTTGATAAGCATAAAGACTATCATTATTACCAATTAAACTATAAGATTGGTAATAATCTAGGTAAAGATAAAAATTCAGTTGATGATTCTGCTCGTTTACATAGATATTTAAATGAAAAGCACCATCAAGATTCACTACTTATGTTTAACTTTTCTAAAAGTACTGGAGATATGAAAACCATAATAGCAAACAAACATGCTTTAGAGGCTCAAAATATAAGACTTAACTCAGAAGGAGCTGACTTTAATAAAACGGATTTAATTATTTATTATAAGGATAAGATTTCTGACCAAGATTCTGAAATGTTAAAAGATATACTAAAAATGTACTATCCGGAAACTATAGAAATAGAGTTTAAACCATATCATCATAATGTGGAACTATTAGCAATCAATGATGCATATTCATATTACCGAAGTGAATATATTAAAAATCCTTATATAATATATGAACCCAAAATTATTAATTTTAGTAGAAGAAATGAGAATGCTAGATTACACTTTGCGTACTCAATTCCTTATAGACTAACTGAACAAGAGTTTAGTAAAGTTATCGATAAGTATCAGTTAGAAAACCAGATAAAAAAACAAACGAATATTTATGAACGATATATATCGGATCTTAAAAATATAAACCGTAATACTATCCTTCTATTATTTATATCATTACTTTTTATAATATTGAATATGATAATAATCTCTTATATAATACGGATGCAGTATTTCATAAATCGCAAAGAGCTTGTGTTAAAAACGATATTAGGATATAGCGTAGTAGAGAAAAGCTTTGGTTTAATTAATATACAGATACTATTTGTACTGGTCGGTATAATAACTGTTTTAGTTTTGAATGGTATTCTTGAGAGGTTTAATCTAATGGTATTTGGGATAATATCTATAATCCTTATAACACAAGAGGTAATTGTTATATATAGCAACATTAAGAAAAATGAAAGAATACTACTTTCACATGTTATAAAAGGAGGGGAGTAATAATGATTGAGTTAATAGATATTAAAAAAACATACGGTGATCAAATTATTTTTAACGGGTTAAATCTAAAAATTGATGATGGAGATTTTATTTGTGTCTCAGGAGATAGTGGGAGTGGTAAAACAACTCTATTAAACATTATAGGTGGACTAGAACCTTTCGATGATGGGGAAATACTTTTCGATAGTAAGAAAATAAAAACAAAAAAAGATAGAATAAGATTATTTAGACAAGAACTCGGATTTATTTTTCAAAACTTTGTACTGGTTGAAAACAAAACAGTTAAACAAAACCTAGAATTAATTAGAAAAGAAGATCTTACTGGTGAGAGCTTGGATGGGGTTTTAGATTTAGTTGGCATAATAGATAAAAAAGACAAGAAAGTTTATACATTATCAGGAGGAGAACAACAAAGAGTCGCCATGGCGAGGCTTTATCTGAAAAAGTGCAGATATGTTTTAGCTGATGAACCTACAGGTTCTCTAGATAAGAAAAATGCAGACAAAATATTTGATATATTCAAAGATCTGAATGCGAGAGGAAAAACTATAATAATAGTTACTCACGATGAAAGATTAAAATCAAAAATTAAAAGACAGGTGAATTTAAGTGAAATTAAATAAATTAAAGTTAATAATTTCTGCTATAATTTTATCTTTATTAACATACCACATATTATGGTTCATTAATTACCAACAGTTTAGTAAGCCAGGTGGTTACCTAAAGGGATATAGAAACTATAGTAAAGAAGTTGATAATTTGATTATTTCATACAAACCACCTACATACCCTTCTTTTTCAGGAAATTATGCAGTAACATCAGATAAAGGTGAAATTACTATAATAGTATGGCCAAAAAGACTGTTTAGAAACGAGACAAGAATAGGTTTAATGATTTATGACGAAGTAAGTGAAAAAGGTTACAATTTTTATGTAAATCAAAACTTAGACTATAATGAAAAATTAAGTAATTTGGATGAGATTAAAAAGAAAGAAGCACAAGAGTTACAGGTAAAGAAGAAAGAAAAGATTAAAAAGTTCTTGAAAGCTTTGGAGAGAGAATTGGAATATTCTTTAGAGCTTACAAAATAAATGTAGAAAGGAGGAAGTACCGTGAAAAAGCCAACTATCAAAGTTCTTTTAACATTGTTAATTATGGTAGGTGTTTTTGCAACTAGTATAAACACTGTAAACGCAGCAAGTTTAACAAGAACATATTCAGGTCAATTTGTTGAAGATTGGTCGTACTCAGCATCGTCCAGTGGTGCAGAATTAGAGTATGGATTTAATACTCTATTCATCAAGGAAGATACATGTTATGCCAATCATAACAATTCTCGTCATTATGCTAGAATCAAAAACGGTAACGGTGTTCATGTTGGATCATCTAAAGCGGCAGGAACTTGGTCAAGAATCGAAGTAACTCATTCAGGATCAACTGTAACGTATTCTTGCGAGTGGTAATTTAGCTCATAAAAACAGTGTGCAGTAAGATAGCGCACTGTTTTTATGAGCTTAACTGATATCTATTTTTTAGGTTCTTTGTCAAATAGTGTTGATAAATAAAATAATCACAAACTATTGATAGTCAGGCAGCGTTAGCGGCCTGATTCTTTTTTAATTGAAATAGAACGTTTAGAGCGTATCATTCTCTTGTAAATTATAAACACAAAACAATCCTCCAAACTGTCATATATAATGATAATAAGAGAAAATATTCAAAATTAGATATATTGGTAATCTTATTTATTAGGAGAGGTAGTGGAGGGATTGTAAATGAAGAACTATTATTTCATGTATATTGCATTCGGTGTTGTGATGGTAATTAATGCACTGCTTTTGAGGTCGGACAAAATTTCGAGTTTTAGAGAATTTATTGGGTTTAGAACAAGACTATCCACAAAAAATGTTAGAAACCGGAAATTTGCAAATAGATTATATGCTAAGTATTCTATGGTTTTAGGGGTTGTCTTTACGATAGTGTCCACAATATTTATGCTATTGGATAACAAAATAGATATTGAATTAGCTAAAAAGTTATTAACTATACTTGGTGTTATTCTAGTATTTTGTATTATAATTATAATTTTTGTAATTCAAAGGAAGTTAAAGAGATTTGATAGTCAAAAGGAGTAACTGATCGGTTTTGTGTTGTACAAGTACTACTTAGAACTATTATAAAGATTTAGTAAATTTATGCTTGATAATGTATAATATATACAAAACATTAATTAGGAGGTTCCAATGAGCAGAGCAGCAAAAGTTAGTACTACGGCAATATTTCTGTTGTTATTATTTTCAATAAGTTCGGTAATGGTGGGGTTATTTACATATACCCAGATAAAATATGTCTTTTATGCAGCTACCGTATTGATACCTATTAACCTTTTTTATACTCTTAATGAGATAGGAAAAGGTGAGCACTCAAAAGAAGATCATAGGTCAAAGATAATTACTTCTTTTGGAATTGCTTTAATTGGACTCTTTTTAGTTTACTTAATTTATAGATTTATATTTTAACGACAAAGAATTGATAATATAAACAGATAACGGATGAAGTGTATGCTTTCAGATTAATTATAAGAAATTAGTGAAACTTGATGCAGATCATCAAGTATTTGGAAGATAACATGAACTAAGTAATTGTTTAACAATAATTTTTAAATCAAGTCTATGATAAAAAAACCAAGAAAAGACTTCTTGGTTTTTTTAGTGCAGTGTCTAAGTCAAATCTTTATTCCGTATTTGAAATAGTAAAATTATGGCGATGGTCAAAATACAAGCCAGTATTATAATTATTGAAAAATCTCTAACCATTTGGTAAGATGAGCCATTATAGCCCACTACAAGCAGATGACTAATCACGTATGAAATGGTAAAAGTCGATAGATATTTAAGGTATTTTAATTTTGTGAGTACAAATAGCGATGTACCTACTAAAGATAAGATAATTGCTAGCCTAACATATAAATTAAGAGCAAGTCTTGGAAGTGTTTTTTGGCTAGTTGGAGTATTGTAAGTGCCAATTATTGTATCTACTTCATTTTCAGATACATAATAGATAGTACTGCGCTTTGTCTGATCAATAAGATAGTTAGCTTCGTTTCGATCAGGCATATACTTATCGATTCTGTTTGTCCATGCCATAAGACTTAAGCTTTGCACTTTACTATTCGGATCTGTCTGTAATGTGGTCATATTAAATCCTGTAACTTCTTTTCCAAGTGTCAAAATAATATTTCCATCTTTTTCTTCATATCCAACTATAGCTCTATCTACAGGCAAAAGAATTGGTCTAGTTAAAAACTGAAATATGCTCAGTAAAACATAGGTAATTAGAAGACCGATAGCTAATATAGATCTATTCTTATCCGCTTTAATCTTATCTCTTACTTTTTTTATAGGGATTGTCTCAGATTCATGCTCACTAGTAAATCCGATATCATTGATAGATTCCCAGGTTTCTTTGCATTCAGAACAAGAGTTAATATGATCATGAACTAGATTACAACTTTCCTCTGAAGCTATATCCTCAGCAACAAGAGGAATTAAGTCTTTAACTATATTACAATTATTCATCTTTATCCTCCACTATATTTTTTAGTAACTTTTTGCCTCGGTGATATGTAACGCATGCCCAATTATCCGTTTTCTTGAAGTAGTTCCCAATTTTTTTAAAACTCCATTCATCAATAAGTCTAAATTTAATTACTTCAGAATAAGGGGTAGGGAGGGTAAGTATTTTATTATATATTTCTCGATACCCTAGAGCTGATAAAACCTCCTCTTCCAGGTTATGATCGGCAGGAAGAAGTTCTAACTCAGTATCACTATCTATTGGACTTACTTTTCTTAAATAGCTAAAATATTTATTCTTTGCTATGGAACATAGCCATATACGTAGAGATGTCTCGCCATTAAAAGTATCTATTGATTTCATAGCTTGCAGGAAAGTATCTGCAGTTATGTCTTCTGCAATAGTTTCGTTTTTAGAGAGTTTTAAAATAAAGAAGTAAACATCCTTTAAGTATTTTTGATAAACTTCCTCCCAGTTATACATACATTTCACCTCCTCATATATAAGACGTTTAAACTCATGTAAATCTTACAATAATTTTGCTATTAAGCATAGAGAATGCTGAAATTAAAAAGCCGAGAATAATCTCGGCTAATTTCTGTTCTTTTACCTACTTATTTCCAGTACTTCCGCAGCATTTTCTCCTGCTTCTTTAAACTTAAAGCTAATTTCATCTCCCACATTCATAAATGGTAGTTTTTCAGATAGCTTTACATTGGTCATATATACGACTTCTTCTCCTTCTAGTATAAAGTAGAAGTGAGTGTTTCCATCGATAACTACGGAGTGAATATCTGTGATGGTGCCTGATTTTTCCAAAATGTCCTCAGGGTTTATCTCTTCGTCAGTTTCTACTACGAATTTATCTCCCAGATGAACTCTGTAAGCGGATTCAACTGTGTTACCTATCGATACGTCCTGATACTTTTGTGCGTCGACAAAGGCGTACATCTTGATAAGGCCTGCATTGTCTTTAAGGGATAGGAAGTAGGTCGGTTTTCCTTTGATGTTTAGTAGGATTGGGAAGGTTGATTTGTAGGACTTTTCCTGTACTTCTCCTTCTGCTGATGCCATCGCTGAAAACTCTTCTGCGGAAGATACCCTGTAAAATGTCGTATCTTTATTTCTTAGATTGACCAGTACAAAACCTACATTTGATTCGTCGGCAGCTACAGAGGTAATACCTGTATATAGGTATACATCGTCGTTTATAGCAAGGTAGTTGTAACCTGATGTTGGCTGAAGTACTCCTTTTTGTGCAAATCTTGAGTTTATATATCCTGATTGGTATTTTCCGTCCCAGTTGAGTTGTTGGATAATATTGCTTGCTGAATATACTCTATCTACCCAAGTAGGTATTTCGTCCAGAGGATAGTACTTGCTTTCACCGGTGAGTGCATTAGAAATCACTGCACCTTGTACGTCCATGGCGCCAAACCATGAGATTCTGTTCTTATATGTTGCAGCTATCCAGTAAGGAGTACCTTCATCGTCCACTTCAAAGTTTATTTCATTGAAAATCTTAGTTGGATGCTTAAATCTCATATGTCTTCTGATGTCCCTAAAGAAGAGGTCGGATTTAGAGTATCTGATATTATCTGCTGGCGTTTCAAGCCTTGCATCTCCATTTATCATATCTATAACTAAGTAGTTCGGAATACCTTTGGTGTGGTTACTAAGCCATTTTAGAAGTCCGTTGTATTCAAGTGGTGTAACTCGTATAGGTTTACCTTTGTAGTTAATCTGTGTATAACTTTCATCGATATTAAATTGTGATACCAAATCCAGCAGTTCTCCCATCTTTCTGCTTCCCAGTCTGATAGCCGTGTCTCTGTCAACCGTTGGGATGTCTGAGTACGGAATCTCGGCAATGTCTTTTTCAAAATCTCCGTCTTTTTTCTCTAGGATGGCAGCATATCTTTTTGCATTAAACACTTCAAGTGAAGTCAAAGATAGTATGGCAATAAGTACTGCCAATGCTATTAAGCCAATGCTTACTTTTTTAAAAACCTTAAACATGGGACCGAGTATGATGGTTGCATAAACAGCCACTATAAAGAAATATGTCCAAAACTCGTATGAGTGAGCATTTATCGGCGGAAGCATAATGTAAAAAAGTACCAATGCCAGTATTGGAATGCTTGCTATAAATGTTTTTTTTGGAAGCTTTATATCTTTAAATGGATTTTCGGGCTTCTTGAATTCCACTTTTGATTTAAAAAATTTATCCATAATTTTCCTCCTTCAATTTTTCATTCATAATTATGATATTATTATATATTAAAATATAATGCAATTTTTAAGATTTATAATTTCTTTATATAGCTTATTGGAATTTTCAAGCTTTACAGTAAGGATAAAAAAATTAAATCCATAAAGTAAAATAGTATATTTTACTAGAATATGATAGAATTAAAATAGTATTGTTATAAATACATTTTGGGGAGTGTATAATGAACTTTTTTAATATTTTATCTTTAATAGGTGGGCTTGCGCTGTTCTTGTATGGTATGGATACAATGACACATAGTTTGAGCAATGTTTCCGGTTCTCAAATGAAGTCTATCATGAAGAATCTTACATCAAACAGGTTTAAAGGAGTAGCGTTAGGTGCTGCAATAACTGCACTTATACAGTCGTCATCAGGTACGACCGTTATCGTCGTGGGACTTGTTAACTCGGGGATTATGACTTTAAAGCAAGCAGTTAGCGTAATAATGGGTGCAAATATCGGTACAACCATGACCGCATGGATACTGAGCTTGACATCGCTTAGCAGTGAAACATTTCTAGTTCAGATGCTAAAACCTTCTTCTTTTTCACCAATTCTTGCTATGATAGGTGTAGTTTTTTTAATTACCAATAAAAGTGAAAGAAGGACTGAAATTGGTAGAATATTAATCGGTTTTGCAATTCTTATGTATGGTATGGAGACAATGAGTGCTTCTATGAAACCGCTGGCTAGTATGCCTGAATTTGCAAATATACTATTAATATTTAGAAATCCGATACTGGGTATAATTGCAGGTACTTTAATTACCGCACTTGTTCAGAGTTCATCAGCCTCAGTGGGTATTTTACAGTCTCTATCCGGAACGGGTCTTGTAACCTATACCGTGGCGATGCCAATCATCATGGGACAAAACATCGGTACATGTGCTACAGCTCTTATTTCAACAATAGGGGCAAAAAGAAATGCTCGTAGAGCTGCAATCATTCACTTGCTATTCAACCTTTTAGGTACAATAATTTTCATGGTAGTTTTCTACTTGGTAAATACAGTAAGACCATTTGGATTTATGAGTAATGTAATAAATCCCGTAGGGATAGCGATCGTACATACAGCTATGAATATAATGACTACTGCCGTATTACTTCCATTATCCAATCTACTTGTAAACCTTGCAATTAGAGTTATACCACTAACTGCTGAAGATATCGAAGAAAAAGACGAAGAGTTCCAAAGACTTGACGACAGACTTTTGGAAAACCCAAGTATCGCACTTCAACAGAGTTTTGAATTATCAGTTCAAATGTTTGCATTTGCAAGAGATGCTCTGAAACTGTCGATGGAATTAATTGATAAATATAATAATGAAAAATATGAAGCAGTAAGATCTCTTGAAAATAAAGTAGATAGATACGAGGATAAACTCGGAACATATATGGTTAAAATCACAGCAAAAACTCTGATTGACAAAGATGTAAGGTTACAGTCAGTCTTACTTCAGTGTATCGGAGATTTCGAGAGGATTGCAGATCACGCTAGAAACATTGCTCAATCTGCAAGAGAGATGAATGATAAGCATGTTGAGTTTTCTGCTCAAGCCAGAAATGAACTTAGAGTATTCTGTCAAGCTACTCTGGACCTAGTTGAAAGAACTATGGAAGTTTATGAGACAAACGACGTAGTGCTAGCATCTAGTATTGAACCTTTCGAAGAAGTTATAGACTATATGAACGACGAGATGAAAATCAGGCATGTCGATCGTATAAGAGAAGGTACTTGTTCTATCGAGCTTGGATTTATTCTTTCAGACATAACCACGGGTCTTGAGAGAATTGCGGACCACTGTTCAAATATAGCGGTATCTGTAATTACTGTAAATACTCAAACTTATGAGTCACATAGCTACATGGATCATGTAAGAAAAGATAGCGAAGTGTTCATGAGACAGTATAGGGAAAATAGAGAAAAATATAAACTGCCTCCAAAACGAGGTTTTATAAGAGAAGATAATAAAACTAAATCAGATGATAATTACTAAAGGGAACCGTAAATTTCGGTTCCTTTTTTTGTTTTAAAAATAAAAACTTAACTTATATTTTAGATTTAATTTTTATGATTTGGTTAGAAATCGTTTGTTATATATCATTTTAACCGATAGTAAACTCATATTTAACATTGATGCCTTATCATGTAAACTGAATTAAATATGATGAGGAGTGATTATATGTTTAACAAAAAAAGAATGGTTTCATTATTTTTAGCAATCATTATGATGGTTTCAATGGTTGCTTGTAACACTGCAGGCTCTCAAATAAAGACTGACAAAGAAGAGTCAAAAGATGCAAGCACATCTGGCAAAACACAAGTAACCTTCTGGCATTCGATGGGAGGCGTTGGAGAAGAAGGGATAAAAGAACTAGTAAAGAGATTTAACGAATCTCAAGAGGAAATAGAAGTTACAGCAGAGTTCCAAGGCGAGTATGATGATGCACTAAACAAACTAAGAAGTGCTTCTTCTGCTGCAGATGCAGGTGTAGATGTTGTTCAGGTGTTTGACTTAGGAACAAGATTTATGATTGATTCAGGTCTTATTACACCAGTTCAAGAATACATTGATTCTTCAGGTTTTGATATTAATAACATAGAACCAAACCTTGCAGCTTACTACACTGTAGACGGAAAACTAAACTCAATGCCATTTAATTCTTCAACACCTCTTTTATATTATAATGTTGATATGTTCAAAAAAGCAGGTATAGAAAATCCACCAAAGAGCCTAGAAGAAATAAAAGAAATCGGTGATAAATTAATGTCTGAAGGTGGAGCTGAAATGCCCCTAGCTGCTTCTATTTACGGATGGTGGGTAGAGCAGTGGATGAGTAAGGCCGGAGGACAAATGTTTGATCAAGGCAACGGGAGAGAAGGATCTCCAACTAAAGTTGAATTTACGGAAAATGGAAAACTCGAAAAGATACTCACTGTATGGAAAGAGCTTGAGGATATGGGATATGCTCCAAATGTAGGTAGATCAGGTGGAGGACCGGAGTTTATTTCAGGTAAAGCAGCCATGACATTTGCTTCAACTGCTTCTTTAAGAAATCTACTTAATGAAGTAGGTGACAAATTTGAAATCGGTACTGCATACTTCCCTGGAGCAAGTGTAGAGGACACAAATGGAGTTTCAATTGGTGGTGCTAGCCTTTATATGATGGACTCGGGAGATGCCGCTAAAAAGGATGCTTCATGGAAGTTTATAGAGTTTATGATTTCTCCTGAATCACAAGCATACTGGAACGCACAAACAGGATACTTCCCAATCAATGTAAAAAGCCATGATGAAGAAGTATTTAAAAAGAACTTAGAAACTTTTCCACAATTCGAAACTGCAATCAATCAGCTGCATGATACTACTCCGGAAGCACAAGGAGCACTTTGCGCAGTTTATCAAGAAACTAGACAGATAATAGAAAAAGAAGTTGAAAACCTAATGAATAATCAGTCTAGTCCAAGGGAAGCAGTGGAAAAGGCTGGAGAGCAGGTGAACAGTGCAATTGAAAACTACAACAGAGTTAATACAAAATAAATCTTTAAGATCCGGCAACAAAAACAGGTGGAATAATACTTCTTACCTGTTTTTATTGCCAACAATTACAGCACTTATTCTATTTGTTTTTATCCCTTTTGTTCAAACAATCAGAAGAAGTCTATATCTGACGGATAATATGGGAAGAAATGCACTTTTTGTTGGATTTGAAAATTATCAATTACTCTTTAGTGATCCTTCTTTCTATAATAGTTTATTCGTGACATTTAAATACGTTGCCATTGTTGTTTTGATTGGTATTTTATTAGGATTTCTAACGGCTATTCTATGTCATAGAAACTTCCCGGGCGTAAAGCTGTTTGCAACCGCATATGCACTTCCCCTTGCAGTAGCATCAAGTGGGATGGCACTTGTTTTTGGAGTTATGCTAAATCAAAGTACGGGTATCGTTAATAGGCTTTTAAATACGAATATAAACTGGATAGCGGATCCTAAATATGCGATTTGGTCAGTTGGTATACTGACAGGCTGGCTCAATAGTGGAATGAACTTTTTGTTTTTTAGTTCTGGCCTTGCAGGAATTCCGGACAATCTATACGAGAGTGCTTCTATAGATGGAGCAAATAGACTTAATAAACTCATTTATATAACAATTCCATCTCTAGCTCCCATAACTTTTTTTGTAGTTGTGACCAATATTATAAACGCTTTTCAAAGTTTTGGTCAGATAAAGCTATTAACTCAAGGTGGTCCGGGGGAATCTACAAATGTTATTGTACATGATATATATAGAAATGCATTTATGAATTACAAATATGGGTATGCGTCTGCGGAATCCATAGTGTTGTTTTTTATCATAATGATTTTAACATATATTATGTTTAGGTTAAGAAGGAGTGATTAATATGGAAGGCGTAAGTGAAAATACTCTTGAACAAATTAGAAAGAGAAATAAAAAAAGAGGCAATAAAAAAATAAAAGAGCTTGTATTAATAGTGTTAAATCTAGCTTTGGTTTTTATCGTTATCTTTCCATTATTCTATGCTTTCAGTATGTCCATAAGACCGGAAGCAGACCTTTATAATTTAGATGTAGGATTAATCCCTAAAGAATTTACATTAAACAATTTCATAAATGTTTTTAGAACTGCAAATGTCGGTGTATTTATAAAGAATTCACTAATCGTATCTACAGTGATAATGGTATCTCAGCTTATAAGTGCTTCACTGGCTGCTTTTGCCTTTAGGTTTCTAAAGTTTAAAGGCAGTGGTTTAATTTTTGCATTAATTATGGCTACACTGATGATACCGGGCGAGGCAACCATAATCTCTCAGTATCTTATGGTGAGTAGTTGGGGTTTACATGATACCCTATTTGCAATTATGCTACCGTATTTAACATCGGCTACCGGGGTTTTTTTGTTTAAACAATCGTTTGAAAACTTTCCTATGGAGCTATACGAGTATTCTAAAATAGATGGATGTGGCGACTTTAGGTTTTTTATAAGCATACTACTTCCGCTTTCAAGACCGACAATTGCAGCACTAAGTGTAATATCGTTCTTGGGTGCATGGAATATGTATATGTGGCCACTTTTAATCACCGGTTCTGAAAAATACAGAACAGTACAAATCGGTATAGCAATGCTGAATGCAGCAGATTCACAGTCATTACTACTAATGCTCGCAGGAGTTGTAATTTGTATGCTCCCATCACTTACAATATTTTTGGTCGCTAGAAAAAACATGATTAAGGGCTTAACTGCAGGTGCGGTTAAGAGTTAGAAAGGATAAATATGGCAGAAGTAAAATTAAACAATATTACAAAGGTATATGACAATGAACATTTAGCGGTTAACGATGTAAGTCTTCATGTTAAAGATAAGGAATTCGTTGTTCTCGTAGGACCATCCGGATGTGGAAAATCAAGTCTTCTAAGGATGATAGCCGGTTTGGAGGATATAAGCAACGGAGATTTATTTATCAACGGCAACTGTATGAATGATGTACAAGCAAAAGACAGAGATATAGCTATGGTGTTTCAGTCCTATGCTCTATATCCGCATATGAGCATAAGAAAAAACATTTCATTTCCACTTAAGATGAAGGGTTTAAAAAAGGAAAGCATCGATAAAAAAGTTGATGAAATTGCCGGCATACTTCAGCTCGATGATCTACTGGACAGAAAACCTGCTCAGCTTAGTGGAGGTCAAAGACAAAGGGTTGCACTTGGCAGGGCAATGGTAAGAAACCCTCAAGTTTTCTTGCTTGATGAGCCCCTATCAAATCTCGATGCAAAACTAAGGGTATCTATGAGAGCTGAGATAGTTAAACTACACCAAAGATTAAAAACTACTTTTATTTATGTAACTCATGATCAAACTGAGGCAATGACAATGGGTGATAGGATTGCTATTTTAAGAGATGGAAGATTAGAACAAATGGATACTCCTGCAAAGATATACGACTTTCCGGCAAATTGTTTCGTTGCACAATTTATTGGAAGTCCAAAGATGAATATGTACAATGTTAAAACAGGTAAAAAGGACTCTAACTATACTATAAATTTAAATTCTAAAGAAATAACCATTCATGAGGAGTCACTTATTAGATTTAGTGGAAGTGTTCCTGATGAAGTTATACTTGGAATAAGACCTGAGGATTTTTTACTCGGAGAAGGTGAAGATTCTTTTGAGGTTAAAGTAGATAATGTAGAGTACATGGGTTCTGATACTTATATTTATTTTGACTTAGCTGGAGTAGGTAGTGTTGCTAGAATTTCCGGAAATATGAAAGTAAAGCTTGGTGATGTAATAAGACTTAAAGTAAATATGAGAAAGGCATATTATTTCAATGTGAAAACAGAAGAGACTTTAATAATACCTCTTCCGAAAGACAATACAAAATATCAAATATAAAAAAGTTGAGATTTAAAATAATCTCAACTTTTTTATATTATTATAGATTTATAAAATCATGGGGGACATTAGTTATTATTCCTTCTATACCTAGTTCTTTAAGCTTGATAGCGTGTTCATGGCTGTCTACAGTCCATGCATTTATCTTTATATCGTGTTTATCTAAAGTCTTTACCAAGTCTCTATCAATTGTTGTAAAAAGAGGATGGTAGTATTCAAATCCGTTATTTGCAAGATATTCTTCCGGAGCTACTAGATTCGAAACTTCTAAAGCCGCATGCCTAACAGAAGGCAAAAGTTCCTTAGACTCCTTTAAACTAAGGTGGTTAAAGGATGAAATCATTATTTTATCTTCAATAAAATACCGTCTTACAAGTTTTGCAACAGAGTCGATAAGGCCTTCATACTTAAAAACTGAAGTTTTTAGTTCTATATTAGTTACCAGATCAGTGCGACTCACCCAATCTAAGTATTCAACAAGAGTAGGAATCTTAAATCCGGAGTCTAAAACATTTAGAGGATATAGGTCCTTGAGAACCAAATCCTTAACCCATAAGTCCTCACCTGTAAGTCTTTTAAGATTTTCGTCATGAATGATTACCGGTATACCGTCTGCACTAAGCTGTACATCCAGTTCTATGCCATCCGCTTTGTCATCTAGAGCTTTTTCAAATGCTTCCATAGTATTTTCAGGAAGCTTATTACTGGAACCTCTATGTGCATAAATTAGCATAATAATCACCTCGTATTAATATTAACACCTGTATGTTTATTCCAAATGTGCTTTATGTTAATAAAAGAAAAATTATTAAACTATTTTTTACAACCGCTGCAATATCCATACACCATAAAGCGGTGGTCAATAATTTCAAAACCTGTATCAGATAGCTTTGGCTTATAGCTATCAAGTGGGCAATCGCTTATACTAATGATCTTCTGACAAGCCACACATACTCCATAATGCTTGTGACTCTCATCTGAAAAGATATAGTGAGAAATGTCTGATCCCGGAATATGGGTTCTAGTAATAATCCCTTCATTATCAAAGAGCTCCAGTGTTCTATAAACCGTGGAAAGCCAAACTTCTTCGTTTTCATTAAGTTTTTCAAAAATTTCAAGTGCAGTAAGAGGTAGAGGTGAATCTTTTATTATTTCATATATTGCTTTTCTCTTACTGGTCATTCTAAAATTTTTATTATTCATACTATCGCCTCACTGCTTTTAATGTAAGTATAATAATCAAAAACATTACGCATACTATAACTATAGTAGCACCGGGTTTTAATCCCAAATAAAAGGAGAGAATCAATCCAATAAAAGTAGAAACAAATGCGAATAAAACGGATAAAAAGGCAGTTTGTTTATAACTTCTTGACAGCTGCATTGCACAAGCTACAGGAACAACCATCATAGATGATACTATTAGAGTGCCAACTGTTCGTGCCGCAATAGAAACAGTAATAGCTGTAAGTACAGTAAATATAAAGTTTGTAGACTTTACAGGTACCCCTGAAAGAATAGCTCCTCTTTCGTCAATGGCAATAAAAAACAGCTCCTTATGCAGCATTATTAAGCTAATTAGAACAACCAATCCGGTTATCACAACAAATATCAACTCAAAATTTGAGATGGCAACAATCGATCCAAATAGAAAACTGTTAAAACCTGTTGAGTTTTTTATAAATCCCGACAGCAAACCTGCGAGACCTATACCTGCTGACATAATGATGGCAATAGACATCTCTGAAAACTCAGGAATTTTCTTTCTTACAGCTTCGATACTAAGTGAAGCTATTAGAGTAGCAGCTACCGCACCGATTACAGGATTAAAGCCAAATACCAGTCCTGCTGCAACACCTGTTAGTGATGAGTGTGAAAGAGCATCTCCCATCATAGAAAGTCTTTTTAGAACGACCACCACTCCTATTAAAGGTATAATAATGGCTAGTATTCCGCCTACTATGAATGCTTTTATCATAAATTCATACTGAAAAATTGCAGGCATTACATGCTCCTTTCTTCAAGTGGAGGATGTTCATGTCTATGGCTAAGTTCATGCTCGACTTCGTCCCTTGATAGTTCCAGTAGATAACCTTCTTCTAAACAAAAAACTCTATTTGTATAAGGAAACACCTTTCCCAAATCATGAGTTACATTTATAATAGTTAGTTCACCTGTCTTGTTTAAATCCTTAAGCAGCTTATAAAAGCTGTCGGTAGACTCAGAATCTACGCCGGTTGTTGGTTCATCCAGAATTAACATCTTAGGATCTGAGACCAGTGCTCTTGCAAGAAGAACTCTCTGTCTTTGCCCTCCTGAAAGTTCACTAATTGGTCTATCCCAATAAGAATCCATTCCAACCAGTTTTAATGTATTCATAATTTTCTTTTTATGATTATTATTGAAAAACTTAAATCTTCCAACTTTTAAATATAAATTTGTAGATACTACTTCATATACGGATGCAGGGAAGTTAGAATTTTTTCCAAGCCCTGTTTGTGGTACATATCCAATTTCGGGAATGCTTTTAGTCTTCGAAATATCCCTTCCTAAAACTTCAATAGATCCTTCTTTATAATCAAGCTCAGCAAGGAGCAGTTTAATTAAAGTGCTTTTTCCTGCTCCATTTGAACCTATTATTGCAACAAAATCACCTTTACTCACACATAAATTGACATGTTTAAGAATTTGATGATTTCCATACGAAAAATTTACATCATTAACATTAATCACACAGTTAATCAACGAAGGCCCTCCTTTAAGGCCTCTAAATTAGATCTCATAACAGAAAAATAATCCGCTCCACTATCTGATTCTTCTTTATTAAGCGATTCGAGTGTACTTAGATACATTGCTTTTGCACCTGTTGATGATTCGATAGATTCAGCAACTTTTGAACCTCCAGCTTCTTCAAAGTAGATGGCTTTTACTCCCTTGGCTTTTATTAAATCTATGATTTCTGCCATTCTCTGTGGAGTAGGTTCTGATTCCGGAATAAGCCCTTCAACCCCTACCTGGTTAAGTCCATACTCATGAGCAAGGTATCCGTATGCTTCGTGAGATACTATCATATCCTTACTGCTAAATTCACCTATAGCTGATCTATATTCCTCATCCAGCTTGTCGAATTCAGTTGCGTACTTCTCATAATTTTCTTTATAATAATCTGCATTGTTCGGATCTACTTTAGAGAGTTCTTCCATTATTATCTTCATCTGTTTCTTTGCTTCTACCGGACTTGACCATATATGTGGATCGTAGATGCCGTGATCATGGTCGTCATGCTCATCGTGCTCGTCTTCATCATGTTCTTCTTCATGATCATCATGTTCGTGTTCATGCTCATCTTCATCATGTTCATGGTCATGCTCATCATGGCTGTGGCTATGACCTTCCATAGGCGTTGTATCTTTTGATGTGTCGATAATTGAAAGATCTTTGTTTGAAAGTGATGCAGAAACCGATTCAAACCACTGCTCAAGTCCCAAACCATTTATGACTAGAACATCGGCCTTTTCCAAATCAGCAATGTCGGTTGGTGATGGTTCCCAGTCATGGGCTTCAGCGCCCATAGGGACGAGCATCTTATTATCTATTTTATCACCGCCGACCTTTGAAGTAAAATCCCATACAGGATACACCGAGCTGTAAACCTTAAGCTTATCGCCTGTACCTGCATCTTTCGGACTACAAGATGCCAGTAGTCCAACAACAACTAATAATAAAAAACTTTTGATTAATTTCATAAAACCTCCTAAAAAGTAATGCGAAGCATTCGCAAAGTAATATTATTATACCCCATACTAATGGAACTTAAAACACTTTTGGTGAAAATGTTTTTGTTCTATGATATAATTGATTAAAATAAGGGGGACTTCAATGAAAAGAAACTTGCTAAATGATACTATAAATTTTGGAATGGGTTTATTCAACACATCTAAAGAAAAAATCGAGAACTTTGTAGAGGATATGGTAGACAGAGGTGAAGTCGCTTCTGAAGATTCTAAAAAGGTTATCGATGATATACTCTCACAAGTTGAGAAGGAAAAAGCAAATTTAAAGAAATTTGTAAAGGAAAATATAAAAGAAAGTATTGACTTAACTGAATATGTAAAGAAAGATGAAGTACAAGGCATAATCAGAGACGAACTTAAAAAAATCTTTCCAAATAAAGAATAAAAATTTCCTCAGAGTTGAGGAAATTTTTTATGCTTTTAATTATTCTTATTTACAACATTTCTGCATAGTTTACTTCTTTTTACTCAGTTCGCTAAGCTTGTTAAACGATGCGCTTACTGCCTTTACTATATTTACATCTACATGATGATCCATCAGTACATAAAGACCTTCAATGGTTGAACCACCTTTGGTTGCGACCTTATCTGAGAGTTGTTTAGATGTGATATCCGTATTTTGAACTGTGCTTACTGCTCCTTGGAATGTCTGAGTTGAGATTAGTTCCTTTAAATCCGCTGGAAGTCCGAGCTCTTCTGTTGCTAGTTCAAAAGCATTCAAAAGATATCCAACAAATCCCAGTCCGGAAGATGAAACTGCGGATATTTTTTCTAGTTCATCTTCTGTTGCTCTAATAACCTTACCTACCCCTTCGAAAAGTTTTATCACTTCTGATACTTCGGCTTCTGTCATATTTTCATTTGGACAGATAGTTGTAAGTGACTCTCTAACTGCCATTGCAATATTTGGCATCACTCTTGTAAGTTTAGTCTTTTCAGGAAGGCATTCTTCTAATTGTGCCAGTTTTGTTCCTGCAAGAAAACTTATGATTACAGTATCTTTTTTTAAGCTGTCTGCAATTTCATTTATAATATCTCGGTATTGATGTGGTTTAACTGATATAATGATATAGTCACAGTTAGTTGCAAGCTCTTTATTTGAACTGTAGGATTTTATACCGTACTTAGCTTCAGCTGAGTTTCTGGTCTCTTCAGTCAATGAAGTTATCATGATCCGGTCATTTTTAAGAACCCCGGATTCTAAAATGCCTTCAGCAAAAGCGCTTGCCAGATGGCCAAAACCAATTATTCCTAATTTCATAATTATCACCTCAATGTGATTATAACATAGTACTAAAGAATGGAGAAGAAATGAAAAGCATAAGAGATTTGACGGAATTTATTTTTATGGAAGATGAACTTAAAAAGTCCGACCTTATATTGCTGCCGGGGAGTAGATCTATTGAAACTATAGAACTCACTGCAGATATTTACAATACCGGATATGCACCATATATTTTAGCATCGGGAGCATACAGTAAGGATATTGGTAGATTTGAGTGGGAAAAGATAAGGCTCGAAAGGTACAAGCGTGAATTCGAAACGGAATATGAATTTATGAAGTATGGTCTGGAATTAAATGGAGTGCCAAGCTCCGCCATACTTAAAGAAGACACTGCAACCTATACATTTGAAAATGCTCTTAAGTCGAAAGCCATGCTTGAAGCTTCCGGTATAGCTCATGATAGAATAATACTTTGTGTAAAGGATTACCATGCGAGAAGGTCTTATATGTACTTTAATATGGTCTTTCCGGATTCCGAAATTCTAATTGCACCTGCTTATATAGAGGTGGCATCTAAAGACAATTGGATGAAATCCGAGCTTGGAATAAGAGTAATAACCGGTGAAATGAGAAAGATTGGCGAACAATTTTACAATCTTTATCTGGATCATTTTGAAGTTGAATAAAAGATTTTCACAGGTATCAAACTTTTGATTAAATATAAGCATACTTCTCAAAAGTGGGTATAAATAAATGTAGTACTAGAGAAACAGAAAGGATGTATTATGAAAAAATTTCACGAAATAGAGTACAAAAGACCTGATGTTGACGAGATTATAAAAGAGATTAACTCATTAACTACCGAGTTTAAAACGGCAGATGCTGAAAGGCAAATAGAGCTTATTTATGAAGCAGACAAACTTGCTAGAAAATACAATAATGCCGGTACAATTTGCTACATCAGATACACTATGAACACAGCCGATGAGTTTTATAAAAAAGAAAATGAATTCTACAATGAAAACTCTCCTCGTTTTACTGAAGCGATGACCGCATTTAATGAAGGGATTCTGGACTCGGAGCATAGAGAAAGAATTGTGGAGGAATTTGGTCAACAGGTTATAAACTTGTTTGAGATGCAAAGAAAATCTTTTGATCCTTCAATAGTAGAGGATTTAGTTGAAGAAAATAAAACTGCCGATGAGTATTCAGAGTTAATAGGTTCAGCTCAAATCGAATTTGACGGCGAGACCTATACACTGGCAAGGCTAATTCCTAAGATGCAGGATATGGATCGAGAAAAAAGAAAGCGTGCCAATGAAGCTTACTATGGTTATTTTGAAGAAAACATGGATAAGTTTGACGATATATTCGATAGACTTGTTAAAATCAGACATCGAATTGCCAAAAAGTTAGGTTTTGATAATTATGTCAAACTGGGCTATCTAATGATGAATAGAAGTGACTATGGACCTGAGGATGTTGAAGTCTATAGAGATGCTATCAAAAAACATGTCGTTCCTTATGCTACTACAATCTACGATAGGCAAAGAAAACGACTCGGTCTTGACGAGTTAAAATACTACGACGAAGCTTTTAAGTTTGAGTCAGGAAACCCAACTCCAAAAGGAGATCCCGAGTGGATGATAGAAAGAGCAAGAGAGATGTACTCGGACATGAGTCCCGAAACAAAAGAATTCTTTGATTTCATGCAGAAGTATGACCTGTTTGACCTGGTTAGTCGTGATGGTAAGATGTCGGGAGGATACTGTACACCACTTCCTGAATTAAAAGCTCAGTTCATCTTTGCTAATATGAACGGCACAGCGCACGATGTCGATGTACTGACTCATGAAGCAGGTCACGCACTACAAGTGCATCTTGCAAGAAACCTACCGCTTTCAGTCAATGTGTTCCCAACTTATGAAGCATGTGAAATTCACTCAATGAGTATGGAGTTTTTTGCAATGCCATATATAGATAAGTTTTTTGGAGAGGATACTGAAAAGTACAAATATTCTCACCTAGCAGGCACCATGGAGTTTATTCCATATGGTGCACTTATTGATGAGTTTCAGCACTATGTATACACAAATGTGGATGATACACCTGAGATGAGAAGAAATAAATTTAGAG
>JAEZWM010000049.1 GCA_023443025.1 Bacillota bacterium | reverse complement strand
CTTGACATGGCTGGAGCTGAAAAACTTCTAGGAAAAGGTGATATGCTCTTCTATCCTTCTAACTTCATGAAACCGCTTAGAGTTCAAGGTGCATTTATAAGCGAAAAAGAAGTCGAAAACCTAGTCGGATATATCAAAAGCAACTCAGATGTTCAGTATGATAAGAGTGTCATAACAGATATCGAAAAACAGCAAAAAGAAATCAAAAGACTAGAAGAACAGGATGAATTCCTATCAGATGCAATAGATATCGTGATAGAGGAAGGACAAGCATCTGTTTCGTTGATTCAACGTAAGCTGAGAGTTGGATATGCAAGAGCAGGTAGAATTATAGATGAAATGGAAGCATTAGGGGTTGTTGGACCTTTCGAAGGAAGTAAGCCAAGAAAGTTGTTGGTATCTTACAATATACTTAAATCAGGAGAGAATAATGAATATAGCTAATAAATTAACCGTATTTAGAATACTATTAGTGCCTGTTATTGTATTGTCCATGTTGATTTTTGGAAGAGATAATTATTTTTCGCTAATAATTTTTATTATTGCTGCCTTAACTGATACATTAGATGGACATCTTGCAAGAAGTAGAAATCTAGTTACTACATTTGGTAAGTTTCTTGATCCTTTGGCAGACAAACTACTCGCATTAAGTGTATTTATAATGCTTGTTGGAATGAACATTCTGCCTGCATGGGGCGTGCTCATAATAGTAGCTAGAGAGATAATAATAACCGGTTTTAGGGTACTTGCAGCATCTAATAATATAACAATTGCAGCGAGTCCATTTGGGAAAATCAAAACCATAACCCAATTTGCAAGTATAATACTAATCTTAGGTAACTTTCATTTTAATATCAATCTAGATATTATAGTATTTTATATTGCTATAGTATTTACAATACTATCAGGGATAGATTATATAATTAAAAATATTAAGATATTAGATCTTGACAATATTTAAATAGAATTAAAAAGATTTCAAAATAAACACTGGAATTGTTTAAAATTAAAATAAAGTTTGACTTAAGGTAGTTTTTAATGTACAATAAAAACGAACATTAGTTCGAAGGGGGTATGGTTGTAATGGATAATAAAGATAAGAAAAAAGCACTGGATTTAGCTTTTTCAAAAATAGAAAAACAATACGGTAAAGGCGCAGTTATGAAATTAGGCGAAACACCTAAAATAAATATAGGATCCATTCCTACAGGAGCTATAAACTTAGATATAGCACTTGGAATAGGCGGAGTTCCACGAGGGAGAATTATTGAAATATTTGGACCTGAGTCTTCAGGTAAAACTACAGTAGCCTTACATATTGTAGCTGAAGCACAAAAACTTGGCGGAATTGCTGCATTTATTGATGCAGAGCATGCCCTAGACGCTGTCTATGCTGAAAGGCTTGGTGTAGACATAGATGAACTAGTAGTATCACAACCTGATACCGGTGAACAAGCTTTAGAGATTACAGAATCACTTGTTAGAAGTAATGCAGTAGATTTAGTAGTTGTGGACTCTGTAGCTGCACTTGTTCCAAGAGCCGAGATCGAAGGAGGTATGGGAGATGCTCATGTTGGTTTACAAGCAAGACTTATGTCACAAGCACTTAGAAAACTTGCTGGAGTAATCTCAAAGTCTAATACTACAGTAATTTTTATAAATCAGCTCAGAGAAAAGGTTGGAATAATGTTTGGGAACCCTGAGACTACAACTGGAGGAAGAGCTCTTAAATTTTATTCGAGTGTCAGATTAGATATTAGAAGAATTGATTCAATAAAATCTGGAGATAGTATAATTGGTAATAGAACCAGGGTCAAAATAGTTAAGAATAAAGTAGCTCCACCATTTAAGCAAGTTGAATTTGATATAATGTATGGACTTGGTATTTCTAAAGAAGGAGTTCTTTTAGATACTGCAGTTGATATGGATATTATCGACAAAGCAGGTTCATGGTATAGCTATGGAGACAATAGGTTAGGGCAGGGGAGAGAAAATGTAAAGAAACTGCTCGAGGATGATACTGAATTATTTGAAGAGGTAAAAGCTATAGTACGTGAAAGAAGTGGTATAGTTTCAAATACAGAAGAAATTGAAGCCGAAGATGTTGAATGATGTTTGCTCCTGCATATATGTAGGAGCTTTTTTATTGATTAAATTACAATAATTGTTAGAATATTTAAAGTTTTATACAATATGGCTTAGCCTATACAAGTTATTGAAAACACTCATCTTGACATAATTTTACAAAAAGGATAAAATTATATAATGAACGGATATGTTCTTTATACGTATTTTGAAAATTTAATATGAGGAGGTGTATTATCATAGGTGATATAATAACAATTCTTGCTGCGCTAATCGCACTTGTTATAGGAGTCGTGGTTGGTGTTTTTTATAGAAAAAATATTGCAGAAAAGAAAATTGGTACTGCAGAAGAACTTGCAAATCAAATCCTTGATGATGCAAATAGAACTGCAGAAAATACTAAAAAAGAAGCGATTCTAGAAGCAAAAGATGAGATTCATAAACTTAGAGTAGAACAAGAACGCGAATCTAAAGAGCGAAGATCAGAAATCCAAAGACTGGAGAAAAGAGTCATTCAGAAGGAAGAATCAGTCGATAAAAAATCAGAATTTCTTGATAGAAAAGATGAAAAGCTAGAAAAAGGTTTGAAAAAGCTTGCAGATAGGGAAAAGGAATATGAAGCGCTGTTCGAAAAACAAGAAGAAGAACTTGCGAGAATCGCGGAATTATCTAGAGACGAAGCCAAAGAAATTATTTTGAATGATGTACGTAAGGAAGTTGTACATGAATCAGCTATGATTATTAAAGAATTAGAAGCTAAAACTAAAGAAGAAGCCGAAAAAACTGCACGTGAAATTATTGCGACCTCAGTACAAAGATATGCTGCTGACCATGTAGCAGAATCTACGGTAACGGTAATTTCATTGCCTAATGAAGAAATGAAAGGTAGAATTATTGGGCGTGAAGGTCGTAACATAAGGGCTTTCGAAACGCTTACAGGAATCGATCTTATAATAGACGATACACCTGAGGCGGTAGTACTATCCGGATTTGATCCAATTAGACGTGAGGTTGCCAGACTGGCATTAGAAAAACTAATCGTCGATGGTAGAATACATCCATCTAGAATTGAGGAAATGGTCAAAAAAGCGGAATCAGAAGTAGAAGCGATAATAAAAGAAGCTGGTGAGGATGCTTGTGATGAAGCTGGTATATTTGGCATTCATCCGGAGATAGTAAAGTTATTAGGTAGATTAAAGTACAGAACAAGTTATGGACAAAATGTTCTAAAGCATACTATAGAAGTTTCTATACTTTCTGGTATGATCGCATCTGAGCTAGGCGCTGATGTAAAAGTTGCAAAACGTGGAGGATTACTTCATGATTTAGGTAAAGCTATAGACCATGAAATGGAAGGTCCTCATGTTGATCTTGGCGTAATGATGGCAAAAAAATATAAGGAAACAAAAGAAGTTATCCACTGTATTGAATCCCATCATGGCGATGTGGAGACCGGATCAATAGAAGCATTGATAGTCCAAGCTGCAGATGCAATTTCAGCTGCAAGACCAGGAGCTAGACGAGAGTCTCTTGAAAATTATATAAGAAGACTTGAAAACTTAGAGGAAATTGCTAATTCTTTTGAAGGAATCGAAAAGTCATTTGCAATCCAAGCAGGTAGAGAATTAAGAATAATGGTTAAACCTGAAGATATCAGTGAGGATCAAATGATTATAACTGCAAGGGATATCGCTAAGAGAATTGAAGAAGAATTAGAATATCCTGGAAATATTAAAGTTAATGTGATTAGAGAAACAAGAGTAACGGATTATGCAAAGTAATATCATTAGATTAAAATGAGTTCTTTAAAATAAAAGAACTTTAGCGGAATACAAAAGTATTCCGCTTTTTAATTTAAATTACAAATACATATTGTTGACAGAGAGGTAGAAGTTGTGGTAATATAATCATAGAAAACATTGCACAAAATAATAATTTTGTGCAATAACATAATATTTAAATAAAGCAGGTGAAGTTCAATGACTCTTCCTATTATACTCTCAGATTATCTAAATTATATGGAAACAATTAAAGGTGCATCTACTTTAACTATTAAAGAATACACTTATGACCTATCCATTTTTTTAAAATTTATGAAATCTAGATTTAATGGATTAAAAAATATAAATTTAGAAAATTTTGATGATATAGAAATTCTTGATGTCGATAAGACCTTCTTAGAGCGCGTTTCAATCATTGACCTATACTCTTACCTATCTTATCTTGATAAAAGCCGTGACAACTCTTCTAGGACGCGTGCACGCAAAGTATCAGCTCTTAAGTCGTTTTACGAGTATTTATATGTAAAAACTGATCAAATAACTGTTAATCCTACAGAAAAACTTGAATTACCAAAACAAAATATCAGAAATCCGGTTTATTTGACACTTGATGAATCAAGAAAACTTTTAAATCAAATTCGACTTCAAGAAAATGAATTCATTATGCACAGAGATTATTGTATGATAACAATCTTTCTTAATTGTGGTATTAGACTTTCAGAATTAATAGGAATAAGTATAGACAGCATTAAGAACGATATATTAACTGTTATTGGAAAAGGAAACAAAGAACGTACGGTTTATTTAAATAAATCCTGCTTAATTTCTATCAACCAATATTTATCAGTTAGACCTAAGATTGAAAACGAAAATGCACTGTTTCTAAGTGAAAGAAATAAAAGAATTAGCACTAGAGCTGTACAATATAGAATAGAGAAATATATTAGAGAAATAGGTCTTGACCCTAGGTTGTACTCTGTACACAAACTAAGACACACTGCTGCTACACTTCTTTATAAATATGGAGATGTAGATATACGAACGTTACAACAGATACTTGGTCATGAATCTGTAGCTACTACACAGATTTATACACATCTCGACGATGACAGACTTAAGAATGCTGTTGATAAAAATCCATTGAATATTTAATAATCATAATTACTTTAATTAAAAAATAGACAAGCAATAATTGTCTATTTTTTATATGTTTTATTAATAATTAGGAACTAATATTAATTGTCCTGGGTTTATATTTGCAGTTTCAAGTTTGTTAATTTTCCTTATTTGATAAACAAATTCTCGAATGTCGGAGTTTTGAGAATTTTCTTCAGCAATTTTCCATAAAGTATCGCCATGACTAACTGTAATAGTTTTGTAGCTCGGTTGTATATTTGCTTTTGCGCTTATTTGAAATAATAATACCGCTATTATTGTAAGAGTTAATAATAGTACTGATATAAAAGTAAAAAATCTGAATTTATTTTTAATTCTATAAGTTTTTCTTGTCATCTCTCCTACCTCCTATTTTAAAGTGAACATCTGTTCGGTAATTATAGTATACACGAATATATGTTCGATGTCAAGAAAAACAGAACATTTGTTTGAATTATTTTATAAATTATGATAAGATAAGATAAACAAGTATAAATGAGTATATGATTTGATTCTATAGAAGGAGGTAGCATATGTATTCAGATCTAAATGATAAACAGAAGGATATTTTAAAGTTTATTAAATATAAAATTATTGAAGAAGGTTTTCCACCTAGCGTTCGTGAAATAGCTTCAGGTGTCGGGATTAAAAGCACATCAACTGTATATAATCATATAAATGTTTTAGAGAAAAAAGGATATCTTAGAAAGAGTTCATCTAAAAATCGTGCGATTGAAATTCTTGATCATGAGAATGATTTAGATTTTTTACCTAAAAAAACGATTGACATACCAATCGTTGGAAGGGTTACAGCCGGAGAACCAATACTAGCTGTGGAGCACATTGAGGACACCTTCCCCATCCCATTAGAAATCGCTGCCGGGTCTGAGGTATTTATGCTTAATGTAAAAGGTGAATCAATGATTGAAGCAGGAATACTTGATGGGGATCAGATAATAGTTAGACAGCAAAACTACGCTAATAACGGTGATATAGTCGTAGCTCTTATTGACGATTCGGCTACAGTTAAGACATATTATAAAAAAGATGATCATATATTATTACAACCTGAAAACTCTAGCATGGAACCAATTAGAGCAAGAGAAGTTGTAATTCTTGGAAAAGTAATTGGCTTATATAGAATATACTAAATTTAAAAGGACCTATTATGGTCCTTTTAAATTTTAATAAATCCACGTTTTTCAAAATCTTCCAGTACATTTATAAGCGCAAATTTACACTGGTCATATGATAAACCACCCTGATAAAAAGCAATAAAAGGATCTCTAAGAGGACCATCAGCGCTTATTTCTATTGAAGAACCATCCACAAAACCCCCTGAAGCCATAATTACCTCATCTTCATATCCGGGCATGCTCCAAGGATAAGGAGTTACATGAGAATCTACCGAAGCAGCTTTTTGGATAGATTGACAGAATTGTATAACTTTTTCAGGATCTCGAAAAATTATGCTTTGTACGATATCTGACCTTACATGATTTATCTTTGGTATTATCTCATATCCTAATTCACTAAATACTTTTCCTATTAATATGGCACCTTTCATGGCATTATTGACTACCATAGGAGCCATAAAAAGACCTTGTAGTGTTGACCTTGTGGTGCCATAAGTTAGACCACAGTCTTTTCCGAGTCCCGGTGCTGTAAGTTTGTTAGCACACCTTTCTATTAATTCTTTTTTTCCAACGATATAACCACCGGATAAGGCAATACCTCCACCGGGATTCTTAATCAGGCTACCAACAGCAATATCAGCATTTACATCAGTAGGCTCTAGCTTGCATGTAAATTCTCCGTAACAATTGTCTACCATTATAATTATATTATTATCTATTGATCTAATTTTTTTAATTGCAGTTTCTATATCTCGAATTGAATGGGCCGGTCTAGGAGCATAACCCATAGATCTTTGAATTAATATAAGCTTAATATTACTAAGAATTTTTGAATCTATCATATCAATATCTATGTTTCCATCTTTTAGATCTAATTGGCGATATTTAACTCCTTTTTCCATCAATGTCCCTACTTCATCTCCAGTTATACCGATTACTTTTTGCAATGTATCATAAGGTGCTCCGGAGATACTTAAAATTGTATTTTCCGGGAGAAGCAGAGCATCAAGTACTAAAGAAAGCGCATGTGTTCCGGAAGCAATAGAAGGCCTTACAAGTGAATCTTCTACATTAAATATATTAGAAAATATTTCTTCTGTTTTTTCTCTCCCACCATCAGCATAACCATATCCTGTATTCCAATGGAAGTCAGCATGAGAGAGATTGACTGATTGCATTGCATTTATTATTTTAAGTTGATTATGACTTCTTATATTATCCAGTTCTAGGAATATTTCAATTAGCTTTTCTTCATTTTCAGCTAAAATATTCCAATATTTAGATTGTAATGGGTTCATTTATTCTCCTTCGATTATATTTAAACAGTGTTTTAATAAATCACTGGTACTATCATTATTTATATTTAAATATGTCTTTGTTTTTTCTCGCCTAAACCAAGTTAATTGTCTTTTAGCATAATTTCTAGAGTTTCTTTTTAGTAACTCTACAGCTTCATCTAATGTATATTCAGAGTTAAGATATCTTATAATCTCTTTATAACCTATTGCTTGCATAGATGTTAAATCTCTTGTATATCCTGAATTCATCAAACCTTTTACTTCATCTATTAAACCTTCTTTAATCATGCCATCGACTCTTTTATTTATTCTGTCATAGAGCTTTTCCCTTGGTCTATTTAATACTATATATTTAAACTCTATATCTTCACGGTATTCTCTTTGATAATCGTTGAATGATGAAAATGGTTTTGAGGTTTGATCATAAACTTCGAGTGCTCGTATAATCCTTACTATCTGATTTGGATGTATCCTTTCAGCGCTAATAGGATCTACTTTTTTTAAAATATTGTGTAGAAATTCATTGCCATATTTAAAACTAATATTTTCATAGTAATCTCTAAGATGTTTATTTGGCTCAGCAATATTAAATTTGAGTTTATATATAAGAGAATCCAGGTAAAGACCGGTACCTCCAACTACTATGGGAATTTTACCTGCTTTATTGATTCTATCTATCAAATCTAGAGATTCTTTTTTGTAGTCATCAACAGTATAATCTATATCCGGATCGATAATATCAATCATATGATGTACAATGCCTTGTTTTTCTTCATCTTTTACTTTGCCTGTACCTATATCCATATATTTATATATTTGCATGGAATCAGAAGATATAATTTCAGTATTTAGTGATTTAGCTAACTCTATACTTAACTCTGTTTTTCCGACACCGGTTGGACCTGTTAATATTACTATTTTATTTTTTCTCATTTTATTCTTAGAAACTCCTTTTCTAGGTGATTTCTATCAAATACTATATAAGTAGGTCTACCATGTGGGCAGGTTAAAGGATTTTCACATGCTAATAATTTGCTTACAAGCTCTTCAACTTCACTATTGCTGATTTTATCACCTGATTTAATAGCAGATTTACAAGAACTCTTAATTATTGTTTCCAAGATATAATCAGAATTCGCATTTTTTTCATTTCTAATTGAATCCAGTATATCTATAAATAGTCTTTTATAATTTGTATTTATGAGTAAAACCGGTACTTCTCTTATAACAACAGAATTTGAGCCAATAGGTTCAATTGCAAATCCAAAATTAGTAAATTCATCTGAATAACTATCAATTATTTCCATATCAGAAGATGTCATATCAATTATTAATGGCTCCACCATAATTTGTGAATCAACATTTCCATTATAACTATCTTTCAATAGTTTTTCGAATAGTACTCTCTCATGTGCTGCATGCTGATCCATAATGATTAATGAATTTGTTTTTAAATCTTCAAATAGTAAATAAGTATTATAAATAGAACCTTTATAGGATAAATTTGATAACTCGTCTATTACAGTAATTTCTTCACTCGGTATATTATTTTGATCCTCTATTACAAGTTCTATAATTTCGTCTTCAAATGCATTACTTATCTCTGTGACAGATGTTTTATCTTCTGAAGTATCGATAAAAAGTTCTTCGACGTCTAATTCCTCATCTACATGATAATCATGTTCTATAATGGTTTCTTTTACTTCGTAATCAGTCTCTTTTGCAATTTGAGCACTTGGATTATATTTGGTTAATAGATCAGCATATACATCGCTACTGTTGTTATCAAATAACTTCTTAACTTTTATCTCTTCTTTAGTAGGTTTAACTTGGCGTAAATGCCTTGGTATCAAATTATTCTTAATTGTCGATTCTATACTTTCTAGTAATTCTTCAAGTTTATTGAATTTTATTACCTGTTTATTTGGATGAATATTTACATCTATATTCTCCGGTTTTGTTTGAATAAAAAGTTGAAAAGCTGGAAATTTACCATTGGGTATTAAATGTCTGTATAATTTTTCGATATGTTTACTAATTAGTTTCTCCTCAATATATCGATTATTAACAAATATATATTGTAGTGCCCGGTTTCCCCTGTAATAAGCATTATCAGAAATGTATCCAGTATATACATACTCATCAGTCTTACCGGATATCTCTATTAGACTTTCAGCTAAACCACTACCAAATACTTTTGAAATAGTAGTTAAGTAATCATCCGATGTGAGAGTATGGAAAATGATTTTAGAATCTCTAATGTATTTAATTGAAATAGAGGGATTACCAATGGCTAATTTACTAACTAAATCATTTATACTATTTGATTCAGCTATACTGGATTTGAGGAATTTTTTTCTAACAGGAATTTGTTTAAATAAGTCTTTTACGGTAATAATAGTCCCGGTATTCATTGCGACATTGGATTTTGAAACAATTTTAGAGTCATTGTAAACAAGTTTAATTCCTAAATTGTTCTGTTCAGTTTTTGTTCTTATTTCAACGTCTGCCGCAGCAATTATAGAAGCTAAAGCCTCACCTCTAAATCCCATTGAATATATTTTATAAAGGTCATTGAAATCTTCTATTTTAGAAGTTGCATGTCGTGTAAAAGCCAGTTCTACATCCTCCGGGTTTATTCCAGATCCATCATCAGAGATTAGAATTTCATCAATACCACCATTTTTTATTTCTATAGAGATATTTTTAGAACCAGCATCGATCGAGTTTTCTACTAACTCTTTAACTATAGATGCGGGTTTTTCAATAACTTCACCTGCTGCAATCTTTTGAATTGTACTATTGTCTAAAAGTTTAATCTTCACTAAGTTCATCTCCAATTAATTTAGACTCATCTATTAGATGAGATAATTTATTTAGTGCATCGATAGGTGAAATATTATCAATATCAATCATTGATATTGATTGAATAAATGCATCTTTTTGATATGAGCTAAAATCGACTTGAACTGTTTCAAGCTTATCTTGGTTGATACTGAAGGAACTCGTTTTCTCTATAGAATTTAAGACGGTAGTAGCTCTTTTAATAATTGAATCCGGAAATCCTGCTAAACGTGCGACTTCAATCCCAAAGGATCTACTAGAACTACCCTTAATTATCTTATGCAAAAAAACTATTCCATCATATGTTTCTTCAACCTGAACACTAAGGTTTTGAACATTTTTTAATCGTTCATCAAGTTGAGTTATTTCTTGATAATGAGTAGCAAAAAAAGTTTTAGCTTTTACTTTTGCTGAAAGATGCTCAACGATTGCCCAAGCTATACTTAGTCCATCAAAAGTACTTGTACCTCTGCCAACTTCATCAAGTAATATCAAACTATTTTTAGTAGCATTCTGAAGTATATACGACATCTCTTTCATTTCAACCATAAAAGTGCTATCACCTAGTAATATATTATCAGAAGCCCCTATTCTAGTGAATATTTTGTCTACAATACATAGATTAGCACTACTTGCTGGTACAAATGAACCTATCTGTGCTAGTATTATGATAAGTGCAATTTGTCTTAAATAAGTGGATTTACCGGACATATTAGGACCGGTTATAATTTGTATCAAATTATCTTCATCACCAATGTTTGTATCATTAGAAATAAAGTTCATAGAACCAATAATAGGCTCTATAATTGGATGTCTACCATCTTTTATATTAATAATTCCATCTTTATTAAAACGAGGTTTTACGTAATTATACGTCAAAGCTACCTTAGAAAGCGAAAGAAGCGCATCTAATCTAGCGATTAAATTACAAATATTTTGGATTCTTAACAGAGCATTTAATATTTGAACCCTGATATCATTAAATATTTTCTCTTCTAATTCATAAGTGTCTTCTTCACTAGAGAAAATCATACTTTCAATAGATTTAAGTTCATTAGTGGTAAATCTATCAGAATTAGTTAGAGTTTGAACTTTGTGGTAATTATCGGGTACATATTTTAGATTAGATTTTGTTACATCTATAAAATATCCGGTTTTTTTATTAAAAATAATTTTTAAGTTTTTAATACCCGTCTCTTCTTTTTGTATATTTTCATACTCAATTAATTCTTTTTTACCTCGATCGCTTGTACTTCTTATATTATCTAATTCAGAAGAAAATCCCTTTTTAATAATTCCACCTTCTTTAATACTAGTTGGTGGTTCACAAATAATTGAACGGTCAATTAAATCGTGAATATCGGCTAAATCATCAATTCTTTTTCCGTATTCTATAAAATTATCTATATTTGAATTTAATAATATTTTCTTAAGCTTAGGTAAGTTTTCTATAGATAGTTTTAGTGCTATTAAATCCTTAGCATTTGCTCTTGAATAAGAAAGTCGACCTATTAATCTTTCTATATCATAAACACTCTCTAGTAAATCACTTATTTGCGTTGAAATCGCAGAGTTCTCAATAAAACTGGTAACTGTGGCTTGCCTGTTTTTTATTAAATCTACATTTAAAAGTGGATTTTCTATCCAGTTATATAGCATTCTAGCACCCATTGGAGTGTAAGTTTTGTCTAAAATGGATACTAGGCTGTAATCGGTAGCTTGTTGTTTTTTTAAAATTTCAAGATTATATCTACTTCTAGCATCAATATATAGATACTCCTCCGGATTAATATATTCGGGGGTCTTAAGATGTGAAAGTTTAGAGTTTTGATACTCATAAATATAATCCAATAAAATAGTCATACTTATAGTCGCGAAAGTCTTTCCTTTAAAATTAGACTCGACTATTTTCTTGCTGTAATAATTGTATAATCTTTCCCTGTAGTCTTCTGGTTTTAATAACTCCATTTTATAATAATTAATATAAATATTTTGTAGTGACTTAAGGAGCTTATCAACTTTTGAATTTATAAGAGAATCTTCATTTATGATTAGTTCAGATGGATTTATTCTAGTAATTTCGTTTTCTAAATAATGCGAAATTTCATTTAATCCCGTATATAGCTCTGTAAATTTAGTTTCACCGGTTGAGATATCGATATAAGAGATACCCATACCAAGCTCGTCAATCAGAACACTCATTAAATAGTTGTTTTCTTTAGTAGTGTTATCATCTATATTAGTACCTGGAGAAATTACACGAACTACATCTCTAGCAACTAATCCTTTTGCTAGACTTGGATCTTCTATCTGTTCGCAAATAGCTACTTTATGTCCGTTCGAAACTAGTTTATTTATATAAGAATCAGCAGCATGGTGTGGAATGCCACACATTGGAGCTTTTTCATCTAAACCACATTCTCTTTTAGTTAACACTATATCCAGCGCACTAGAAGCAGTTAATGCATCATCAAAAAACATCTCATAGAAATCCCCTAGTCTAAATAAAAGTATTGCATCAGGGAATCTATCCTTTATATCAAAAAATTGTTGCATCATCGGTGTTAACTTGTTTCTATCAATTTTATTCAAGAACTTCACCCTCTAGTGCAAAAGAATTAAAATCTTTAATCAATACTCTTACTATACTACCTATTATAGATTTATTACCTGTGAAGTGAACTATTTTATTATTATCCGTTCTACCGGTCAATGTACTTTCATTGTTTTTACTTTCACCTTCTACCAAAACTTCTTGAATAGTATCTACATATTTTGAGTTATTGTCGTAACATATATCATTGATTCTATCTAGTAAAATTTGAAATCTCTCAGAGATAGTATCTTCATCCACTTGTGCTTCCATTTTTGCAGCGCTGGTTCCTGTTCTTCTAGAATATTTAAACATAAATGCTTGATCAAATTTTACTTCTTCAACCATTTTCATAGTTTCTTTAAAATCTTCTTCTGTTTCACCCGGAAAACCAATAATTATGTCAGTTGTTATAGCTATGTCAGGTATTGCAGCTCTTATCTTTCTTACCTTATTTAAATAATCTTCAGCTGTATATTTTCTGTTCATAGCTTTTAAAACTTTACTAGATCCTGATTGGAGCGGAAGATGTATATGTTTACATATTTTATCCGAGGATTTCATGACATCAATAAGCTCATCGCTTAAATCCTTTGGATGGCTAGTCATAAATCTAATTCTTTTAATTTCATCAATCTCAGCAATCTTATTTAGTAAAGATGAAAAGGTACTACATGGATGCAAGTCTTTTCCATAAGAGTTTACATTTTGTCCCAGTAGCGTTATTTCCTTATATCCTTCACTTCCGAGTTGTTTTATTTCCTTAAGAATACTTTCCTCACTACGACTACTTTCTCTACCTCTTGTATATGGGACTATACAGTAACTACAAAAGTTGTCACAACCATAAATTATATTAATATATGCTGAATGTCTATCCTTCCTGCTTGCAAGCTGAATTTCATCAATATCATCTACTTCATCAACATCAAATACTCTTTCATTAGATGTAAGGTATTGATTTAACAGATAAGGTAGAGCGGATAAATTTTTGGTACCAAAGACAATATCAACATGCTTGTATTTTTCTCGAATTACTTCACGTGCTTCTTCAATCTGCATCATACAGCCACAAACTGCTATTATCAGGTCGGGATTTTTTTCCTTTAGTGATTTCATTGCACCGATATGTCCATAGACTTTTAGCTCGGCATTCTCTCTGATGATGCAAGTATTATATATAATTAAATCGGCATCATCATAATTATCTGTTTCTTCAAATTGTAGTTGATGCAACATATATGACATTCTTTCTGAGTCATGGTCGTTCATTTGACATCCATATGTCTTAATAATATATTTTTTATTATCCATCTTGTCCCTTTCGAGTAATATAAATTTTTAAATGTAAATAAAGACAAATTAGAATTCTAACTTGTCTTTATTAAAGATACATATTATGATTTAATTATTCTTCATCTGATAAGTCAAAATCAAATAATGAACCAATACTTGTATCAAGCTCTTGGTTTCTGAAACCTTCTATACGTTCACCGGAATCCTGTCTTTTTTGTTTTCTAGGTCTTGGTGCTCTTTTTTGTTCTTCTTCTGCACCAGATTCTTTAACGGGCTCTTTAGTAGCCTTAATGCTTAATGCAATTCTTTTTGCTTCCGGATCAATATCAAGAATTCTAACCTCTACTTCATCATTTATGTTTAATTCATCTGATGGTTTTTCAACATGTTCATCACTAATTTGTGATACATGTACTAAACCTTCGACCCCTTCTGCAAGTCTTACAAATGCACCAAAATCAACAAGGTTAACAACAGTTCCTTTTACTATATCGTTAACTGCATTATTCTCTAAGAATAGTTCAAATGGCTTTTGTTGTAATTGTTTGTATCCTAAAGAAATTCTCTCTTTTTCTCTATTTTTACGTAAAACTATCACTTCTATTTCATCATCCTTCTTAAGTACTTCTTCCGGATGCTTGATTCTATTCCATGAAATATCGGAAACGTGAACTAAACCGTCAACTCCACCAAGGTCAATAAATGCACCGAAGTCAGTTAATCTAGCAACTTTACCTTTTATAACTTTATCAACTTCAATTGTATCCCATATTTCGTCGGCAAGTTTCTTTTGTTCCTCTTCCTCGATAACTCTTTTAGAAACAACTAGTCTACGCTTTTTCTCATCAGCACTAATTATTCTACATTCTAGATCTTGTCCAATAAATTGGCTTAAATCCTTGACAAAACTAGTTGTTATCTGTGAACCAGGTAAGAATGCTACTATCCCCATTACAGTACCTAAAAGCCCACCTTTTACTTCTTTTGTAACATTAATTGTTACGGTTTCTTTATTTTCATAAGCATCAAGTAATTTCTGCCAGTTTTTTAAACCTTCAACTCTCCTTGTAGAAAGAACAACATTTCCCTCTCCATCGTCCAGTTTAATAACATATACTTCAATTTCTTGACCTTCTTCAAAAAGATCCTTTGGTTTTGCGTTTGGATCAGTTGAAAGTTCATCGAGCTTTACGATACCATCGGATTTATAGTTAATATTTACTATAACTTCATCATCAGTTACATAGATGATTTCTCCTTTTACGATATCTTTTGGGTAAACTCTTGTAATACTACCCTCAACTTGCTCCATAAACTCGTCTTTACTATAGTTTTCCATAAAATTTGCGACCTCCTCTATTATCCAGCTAGGTGTAGATGCTCCAGCTGTTATCCCTATACTATTGTACTTAATAAACTCATTTAAATCAAGGTCTTCATAAGATTCTATTAAATAAGCATTTTTACAGTGCTCACTAGCTAGTTTAAAAAGTTTATTAGTATTAGAACTATTGCGACCACCGATGACAATCATAGCATCAACTGTTTTAGACAGTTCAATACAAGAATCTTGACGTTTAGTGGTAGCATTACAAATGGTGTTTGAAACAACTACATCTAAATTATTACCTTCTATTATATCAGATATTTGCTTAAAATGATAAAGAATATTTGTAGTTTGTGATATTAAATATATTTTATCATAATCTTTAACTTTATTTGCTTCTTCATTATTAGACACAATAATAGCTGAGTTATTAATATGACCATTTAATGCTATGATTTCCGGATGATTTTGATCACCAAAAATTACAATTTGATATCCTAAATTATAATATTTTATCATATTATCATATATTTTTAACAATACAGGGCATGTACAGTCAATTATTTTGTTGTCATTGTTTTTAATCATGAGCTTTTCTTTTAAAGATGCACCATGTGATCTTATTATAACATTGCTATTTTTTGGGATTTGGTTGTACTGCTTCAGACCAAGAGCAGTCATCTTTTCAGTTACATGTCTATTATGCACTATATCCCCGGATATATATGTGTCAGTATCTTCTTCTAGTGCTTTTTCGGTCAATTCAACAGCTCGCTTAACGCCAAAACAAAAACCTGCGTGATCAGCTATTTTTATTATCATCTAGCTCTCCTTCTATATTATATATAGCCTTATAAATGTCTTCGGTAATCCTCATATTGACACCTTCGGATTTCAAATCATAAGAATCAATATTTATAATATCTCTAAAATATACATCAACTTTAGAAAAAAGTTTATAAGTTGATACTATGTTTACTGGTTGAATATCACTTCCTGATCTGGAAGCTATAAGCCCAATTCCCGGTTTTAAATTATCAAGTGAAACGGTCTTAACCCTAGTTCCTTCTGGGAAAATACCCAATACCCTATCTTCTTTTAAGACTTTTAATGATTCTTTAATAGCTTTTAAATCCGCATTTTTCCTATCAACAGGAAAACTTCCAACCTTACTTATTAACCAGCCTAAAACAGGCTTATCAAAAAGTTCTTTTTTAGCCATAAAAGATATTTGTCTATTCGTTACAACTGCTAATATAACTGGGTCAACCAAGCTTATATGGTTTGAACATAATATTAATTTACCATCCGGTAACTTATTATTTCCATGTACTTTGATTCTAAAAACAATTCTTGCGACTATAGATAGCAAAAAAACTAATAAATTATAAAGCATTGTTTTCACCTTTAATCACCGCAAGCATTTTATTTACCACATCATCAATTGATAATTCAGTTGAATCAATTATAGTTGCATTATTTGGAATTACTAACGGCGAGATACTTCTATTCATATCATATTGATCCCTTTGAATAATGTCCTGTAGAACTTCCTCAAAACTTTGTGTATTTGAGTCTACATACTGTAAGTATCTCCTTCTCGCTCTTTCTTCTTCACTAGCAGTTAAATAGAATTTATATTCTGCGTCCGGAAGAACCACAGACCCTATATCTCTACCATCCATTACTATATTAGATTTTTTGGAAATCTGTCTTTGTAACTCTACTAAAAACTCTCTAACGCATGGATAACTCGAAACTAATGAAACATTTTTTGTCACAGACTTTGATCTTATATACGGATTGTTTTCCGAATCCAAATTAATGACTTCATCAATTAACTTGTCCTCATTTAATATAGTTTCACAAATCAATTCTTTATTAAATAAATCAATATTTTTTTGTTGCAGATAAAAAGTGATATATCTGTACATAGCTCCAGTATCTAGGTAATTATACCCAATTTTTTCTGCTAGTTTCATAGCAATTGTACTTTTACCCGCCCCTGAAGGTCCATCAATTGTAATTGCAGTCATTTAATAATCTCCTTTTGAATTTATCCCAGCAACATATGCTGTAGAAAAAGCTATCTGTAAATTATAACCACCTGTATTTGCGTCTACATCAATTATTTCTCCGGCAAAATACAATCCATCTATAAGTTTACTTTCCATTGTTGATGGATTTATTTCATCTACATCCACTCCGCCTCGAGTTATAATTGCCTCTTCTATAGGTCTTAAAGATTTAAAATTTAGTATGATACCTTTAAATACATCAACAAGTTTTTTTCTTTCCGCTTTAGATATTTGATTTACCGGTTTGTCCGGATCAATATTAGCAAGTCTTAAAATAACAGGGATTAAAGAATTAATTGTTAAATCTGAAAGAGAATTCTTAATTGCTTTATTAGTATATTTATTAAAATCTCTTAAAATTCTTTTGTCTAATGTTTCTTTATCAAGTGCCGGTTTTAAATCAATCGATATAGAATAATCTTTACTTGGTTCAATATAATTACTCATAGTTAAAACTATTGGCCCTGATAATCCATAATGAGAAAATAACATTTCTCCGAACTCTGAATGTAATTTCTTTTTTTCTTTATAAAGACTAAGTTCAACATTTCTTAAGCTAACCCCTGTTAGTTCCGAAATCCACGTCTCTTTGACTTCTATAGGTACTAATGATGGTAATGGTGGAATTATTTTATGACCGAGCTGTTTAGATAATTCGAAACCGCTACCATTTGAACCGGTTTTAGGATAGGAACATCCGCCTGTTGTAATTATGCATTTATTAGCTGTATACTTATCCTCCGCAGTTTTAATGCTAAAAGTACTATTATGTTTTTCTATTTTAAGCACTGTAGAATTAAGCTTAATCTCTACCCCTACTTTCACAAGTTCAGATCTTAAGACATCTATAACATCAAATGCAGTATCAGAAACGGGAAAAACTCTTCCTCCTCTTTCAGTTTTTGTTTTTAAGTTCCTTTGTTCAAAAAAGTTTATAAGATCTACATTAGTAAAAGTATAGAATGGTCCATACATAAACTCAGGGTTACTGTTAACTTGTGCAATAAAATCAGAAATATCTGAAATATTTGTAAGATTACATCTACCCTTACCTGTAATTGCAAGTTTTTTTCCCAGTTTATTATTTGACTCTAGTAAGATTACTCTGTTTGAGCTGGTTTTTGCGTTAATTGCTGCAAACATACCGGCAGCCCCTCCGCCAATTATAATTATGGTATTCATTAACTAAGCCTTTCTATTACTATGAGTTTCGGTGGATAATTCGTTTGATTTGGAAAATTAAAATTAATGATTTGGAATTCTTTTTGATTTAGTTTTTCTAAGTATTTTTGGAGCTCATCGAATTCTTCACTACCCCCTGGATGACCCGTATACGATACTATAAATACAAGACCAGAAATATTCAAAAGATTATTTAGAACCTTGTCCAGACTCTTTATTGTGCTATTTGCGCATGTTTTTATATTTTTGTCTCCACCGGGTAAGTATCCTAGATTATATATTACTAAATCAACTTTTTTATCAATATAGCTTAATACATTCTGATGATCATCGTTAATAAGCACGAATCTATCATTAGGAAATACCTTGTAAAGTTTATTGTGAGTATTTTCTATAGCATCTATCTGAATGTCAAATCCATATAAAAAAGTATTATCATATTTTTCTAAAAGTTTGAATGCGTCCTTCCCATTTCCTAATGTCATGTCAAGAATATATTTTACATCTAATTTAAAACTATCCAACAGAAAATACATTAATTCAACTGCATTTGGCGGAAGGTAATTAACCATGTTTACAATCCTTGCAAGTTTTAATATTAAGAATAAACAAATCCGATTTGGATGTCTTTATAGTATAGTTTTCATAATACTCTCTGGTAAATACTTTTTTATGATCTGGTGCCAATACATAATTTAATGATTTTATAAAAAAGTCAAATTCATCTACATTTAAATTATCAGCTTCTATACTTTCTATAATTGCATATTCATCACAAAAATTAACAAATGCGAATGAAACCATTGTGTCATCTTTAAGTAATATATAAAACTTGGGTTTAAATTCTATATTTAAATCAAAAGTAAAACCTTTTTCGTTGACAATTTGATAAATATCTTCTATTTTTGCTGCTCGTACATGATACATTATAAATCCTCCAAATACTTGATTTCATATGGGGTTAATAGTCTATAATTTCCGGTTCTTAAGCTTCCTATAGTTAATTCTTCAATTGCAACACGCATTAAATCGGTTACTTCGTAACCCTGCGATGAAAACATCTTTCTAATTTGCCGATTCCTACCCTCATTAATAACTACCTTATATAAATTACTATCTTTTTTAATTGGTGATACGTCGGCTGTACAAGTGTACTTAGCGTCAATTAGAACTCCTTTAGACAATCTGTCTATATCGTCATTACTAACTTTTTTATTAGTTGTAACATGATATATTTTCGATATATTATTTTTAGGATGTGTTAGCTTGTATGTCAGGTCTCCGTCATTTGTAAGTAATAATAAGCCATGAGAATCAACGTCTAATCTACCTACTGGGTATAATGTATCATATTTTTTAGGGATTAAATCCGATACAAACTTGTCATAATGTGGATCACCAAGAGACGACATATAACCAATAGGCTTGTTTAACATTATATAATCATAGGATTTTAAAGCACTAACTCTTTTACCTAGAACCATTACAATATTGTCATCACTGACTTTAATTGCAGGATTGGTACATACTTCTCCATCAACTGTTACATTCCCGCTAAAAATAAATTCGTCAGCTTTTCTTCTCGAGCAAAATCCGGATCTAGAAATAAATTTATTCAGTCTCATTATCAGCACTTTCCTTTATAAGCTCATCAATTTCATTCAATTTAGGAAGCATCTCAATTTTTTCAAGTCCAAAAACTCTCAAAAATTCATCAGTAGTACCATATATTATAGGTCTACCTATTCTGTCTAATTTACCTAATTCCTTTATTAGTCCCCTATTTAATAATGTATTTATACTACTATTGCTTTTTACTCCCCTTATAGAGTCGATTTCGATTCTTGTTACCGGCTGTTTATAAGCTATAATTGATAATGTTTCCATTGTTGAATTAGTTAGCTGTTTTTCATCCTCATTAATAACCAGTTTTTTTATATAATTGTTGGATTCGGCAGCTGTAACAAACTGAAAACTTTGATTAATTTTTTTTATTCTAATGCCTCTTTGAGCGCTATTAAATTCATTGATAAGCTCATGTATTAGTTTGGAAGTGAGTTTTTCGTCTATTTCCAAGATTTCAGATATTGCATTTATTGACAATGGGTCTCCCCAAAAAAAAAGCAAGGATTCAATTATTGACTTATATTGTTTTTCATTCATCTATTTGTACTCCAAATATATATCATCTTCAGCTTGATAAGCTATGATTATAGATTGTCTAATTAGTTCCAAAACAGCAATAAAAACGGTAATAACCTCTTGTCTGCTAAAGTTATTACTCAATAGTGATCTTATTGAAGATCTTTTTGTATTGTGTAGTTTGATTCTTATTTCATTAATACATTCCTCTACAGGATATTCATCTCTATTAATAATATCGTGTTCAAAATATATTTCATCATCTTCAAGTGTCTTTTCAAGAAGACTAATAAATATCTTTGATAAAATATCTATATCTTCACCTAGATTTATATTTACTGATTGAACTTCAATAACTTCTTCTCTTAGTTTTGGTATAGATTTGCTTGATTCTTCTCTAAGTTCAGACAAGAATTTACTTGCAATTTTGATTCTTTTATACTCCAAAATCTTTTGAACTAGTTCTTCCCTCGGGTCTTCTTCTAAATCTTCATCAAAATTAGGTATTAACATTTTGGATTTAATTTCTAAAAGGGTTGATGCCATAACTATAAATTCCGCTATGTTTTCTGCATCAGTATCCATAATCTCGATGTATGCAATGTATTGTTCAGTAATTTCTTTTATTGGAATATCATAAATATTGATCTTATTCTTTTCGATTAACTTTAATAAAAGATCCATTGGACCTTCATATTTTTCTAAATTGATCTCTATCATCTAAAAATTAACCTAGCTGCGTTATTTACGAATAATGTATAGATAGTCTGTATGATTGGGGATATTACATCATTGATAATTCTAGAAAATACTAGTATTAACAATATAAAATAAAAATATCTTTCATATTTATAAAAAGCATATTGCACTTTATAAGGGAAAAGTGTAATAACAAGCTTAGAACCATCAAGTGGCGGTAGAGGTAGTAAATTAAACACCGCAAAAGATATATTATACACTAATAACATAAAAAAAAGATTTACAAAAAAAGGATCCATATTTTTATATACAGTATACACATAACCAAAAGATGACAGGAAAGCTACAAATAAATTCACAGATATTCCTGCTATAGACACCAAAAAAATACCCAATCTTTTTTTACGTAATTTATTAAAGTTAATTGGAACGGGGTTAGCCCAGCCAAATCTAAATAAAAAAAGTGAAATCATTCCGGGCAAATTAATATGTGCGATGGGGTTAAAGGTCAATCTCCCCATTTTTTGAGCAGTATCATCGCCCAATAGTAACGCGGTGTATCCATGAGCTAACTCATGTAATACTATAGTGGTCAACAATGCAATGACCGTAACTATTATTGTTTCTAAATTCATATTACTTAACATTTTCAAGTATCCTTAAATTTTCTAAATACTGAGCAGCAATTATCGATTTTGCATCATTTATTTCATAATTATGAAGCATATCAATTAAATCTTCAATTTTAACTTTTACGATTTCTAAAAACTCATCCTCGTCACAACTTAGGTCTGAATCATAAAGATCACTTGCTATAAATACATTTATTCTCTCGTTAGTAAATCCTGGAGAGGTATAGAAATCATAAAGATAATCTATTTTTTTTGCAGCTACTCCTACTTCTTCCTGTAGTTCTCTAAGAGCAGCCTCCTTTGGGTCTTCGCCTGATTCTATCAAACCGGCTGGAAATTCCAATACTACTTTGTCTATTGCTTTTCTATATTGTTTGACCATTAGAACCGAATCATCCTGTAGAACGGGAATAATCATAACACTACTTCCATGTTCAACAATTTCTCTTCTCGAGTATTTTCTATTAGGAAGTTCTACTGTATCGACTCGTAGATTCAATATTCTTCCCTCATATACTCTTTCAGACTTCATAGTTTTTTCTTCGTAATACATAATTACTCCTTAATCTATAATGAGGCATTTTTAAGTTGTTCTTTTGCACTCTCTATTACATTTTTAGTTATGTTTTTACCACCGATAAGTCTCGCAATTTCTTTCACTCTTTGATCGACTGATAATATTTTTAAATTTGTTTTACTCTTACCTTCTTCCACATATTTATCTATTAGTATATGGTGATTCCCTCTAACGGCAATCTGTGGTAAGTGAGTTACAAGTATTATTTGGTAATTATTTGCTAACCTATTTATTACCTCTCCAACTACTTGAGCTGTAATACCACTAATTCCGGTGTCTACTTCATCAAAAATTAAAGTGTCAATATCATCATCTGATGAACTGACGATTTTTAATGCCAGTAAAAACCTTGATAACTCTCCACCAGAAGCTACTTCGTGTAGAGGTTTTAAGTCTTGACCAAGATTAAATGAGACCAAAAAGTTTACTTCATCTTGTCCAAGTTTATCGACAATACCTTTTGAACTTAATTTAATATTTATTTGATTATTAGAAAAATTAAGTAATTTTATTTCGTTACTTAGTCTATTCTCTAGTTTTTTTGCTCCAATTCTCCTTAACTCAGTAATGTCATTTGCAATATTTTCTATTTCTAATTCAACTACTTGCATTTTATTTTTTAGATTTATCAGCAGTTCATCTTTATTAAGAAAGAACTCCAATTCATCTTTTGCAGTTAGTTGAAACTCTAAGATCTCTTCAATAGTTTCGCCATATTTTCTTTTTAAATTTTCTAAATTTGTAATTACTGAATCCAGTTCATATAGTTTTTCTTCATCATTATCTATAGTTTCAGAATATGCCACTAGTTCAGATCTAAAATCTGATACCATTGATTCAATATCATTTAAGTAACTAATCAAATGACTTACCGTGTCATCATACTTTACAATAGAATTGAGATATCCATTTGCTTTTGCTAATATTGTACTTATATCAGCTTCGGAGTAATCAGTGGTGGAAAAACTAGATTTAACCTTATCAATGTTCTTTATGATGTTCACAGCATTTGAAAGTTTTTTATGCTGGGTACTTAACTCTTCTTCATTTATTTTATCAAGTCCAAATGATTCAATTTCATTTATTTGATACTCTAAGATATCTATATTTCTTTTAAGCTCAGAAGAATCAATATCTAGAGTGATTATATCATTTTGTATTTTATTTCTATTTTCAATTAGTTTATTAAGATGTTTTAGTTTATCAGTTATAACCTTATCAGATACTGAATCTATAATTGAAATATAGTTCTTCTTATCCAATAAAAAATGGCTACTATTTTGTGATAAAAGATCTATAGACTTATCCATTATATCTTTTATTACGGCTAAACTGGTTTGCCTACCGTTTATACGGACGACAGATCTACCATTAGCATAGATTTCTCTCGTTACTATCAAATAATCGTCTTCTATCTCGATACCAAATTCTAAATCTATACTCTTTAAAACCTCTTGACTAAAACTGAATACTCCTTCAATAATTGCTTTATTCGAGTATTTGCCTACTAAGTCTTTATTTGCTCTTGAACCAAGAAGAAGCTCTATCGCTTCTATGATTATAGATTTACCTGCACCTGTTTCTCCTGTAATTATATTTAAACCATTATTAAAGGTTACACTAGTACTTTCAATAATAGCAAAATTTGATATAAAGATTTCCTGTAACATTTTACTTCACTATTGATTTTATAGAATCAATAATATTATCTATTTGTGTTTTATCATCTACAGCTATAAAAATAGTGTCATTTCCGGTTATTATCCCTGTAATACCTTTTAATTTAGCATTTGTTATAGCTAAACCACAGACAGTAGCAGTGTTGGATATTGTTTTAACAACTATTAAATCTTCATTTCTTTTAATGGATAGAACTGCTGATCTAAATATTTTTTCTAATCGTTCGTTTAGAGAGTCATGTACTGTGTCGATGATAGCATATCTATAATCACCGTCTGACGTTTGAACTTTAGAAATTCTGAGTTCTTTTATGTCTCTTGAAATTGTTGCTTGAGTTGCTCGTACACCATTTTCTTTTAAATATTCTGATAATTCTTCTTGAGTTTGGATTATGTTCTCTTCGATTAAATCAAGAATTAATCTTTGTCTTGTATATTTTTTCATTGGTCCTCCAAATAATATTATTATTTATTTTTGAATAATGTAATTTAATATAGTCTCTAGATTTCTTGTATTTCTGTTAAAAGTTGACTGCAAGTATTTCAATAAACTTTTAGCTTCACGATAGTGATAATCAGCTAGAGAATTACCTTCTTCAACACCAAGTGATGTTAAAATTGTAACTTTACCTATTTGAATATCTCTATCAAAATCCATAATGTCGTCTCTAATCTGAAACATTAAACCCAAATGATATGAAAAATCTTTAAGAGCAATTATTTCTTCCTCTACTGCTCCCCCGATGATTGCTCCTGCGGCTATTGCTGCATTAAATAAATCAGAAGTTTTTCTATTGTACATATTAGTAATTTCTTCCAAAGATAAAAGTCCATCTTCTATGTCTATCACTTGTCCTAATATCATACCATCAATACCTGCTCTGTCAGCTATAAGACTCATAACTTTTAGTTTCTTATAACGTATACTTTCATCATCTGTTTTGATAGTATCTTCTAGCATTATACTAAATGCATGTGTTAGAAGTGCATCACCTGTTAGTATTGCGGTAGCTTCATCAAACTTTTTATGAACAGTTTGAAAGCCCCTTCTATAGTCATCATTGTCCATAGAAGGAAGATCATCATGAACTAGAGAATAATTATGAATTAGCTCTAGGCCCAGTGCAAAGGACAGGACATCATCCATATTGTCATTGTACATAGAGTATGATGCCAACATTAGAATTGGTCTTAATCTCTTACCACCGGACATTAGTGTATAGGTTATTGGAGTTTTAAGACCATTGTCTTCGCTTATTCTATTACATAATTCATTTAATCCATTATCTACAATATCTTTAAACGTATTAATCAATTTCATACCCTTCCATATTTATAAAACTACCATCTTTATAAATCTTAAGATTGCCAATCTCATTGTTCAGTAAATCTTTTAGAGAATTATAAAGAGTAATTCCTTCGTCATAGAGTGTAATATTTTCATCTAATGTTAAATTTTCAGATTCTAGTTTGTTTAAAATCTCCATTAATCTATTCATATGGATTTCATAATCTTTTATTTCTATCTTCATAGCTGCTCCTTAGCTTCAACATTACAGGTAAGTCTACCATCCTTCATATGAATAGTAACTTTATCATCAATTTCAATGCCTATAATACTATTAGCAGTTTTATTATTGTGAGTGATTACACTATAGCCTCTTTCAAATAGATGACCTATGTCATAATTTGCTAGTTTCATACTAATAGATTCTAATTTATTAGAATGCTCTTTAGTAATATTACCGAAACTTGTGAATAATTTATTACCTATGCTTTCTAATTCGGCTTGTTTATACTTTAAGTATTCATACGGTGCTCTATATTTTAATTCTCTTTTTATAAATTCAAGTTGACCTAGCTCATTATTAATATTTCGCTCAAATAATTCACTTAATTTTTTTAATCTCAATTCTAGGTCCATCTTCAATGAATTTAAATCAGGTGTTATAATTTCAGCGGCTTCTGTTGGTGTCGCAGCAACTACATCAGATACGTAATCCGTAATTGTGGTATCAATATGATGTCCGATTGCAGATACTATCGGAAGTTTACTCTTATGGATCTTTCTGACTAAAAGTTCATTGTTAAATTCATTTAAATCCTCAAAAGAACCTCCTCCTCTTGTGATCACAATAAATTCAACATCACTTGATACATTAAAATACTCGATTGCGTCTATTATTTCCTGACTGGCTGTGATACCTTGTACTGATACGGTATACAAATATATATCAACTATTGGAAATCTTCTCTTAATAACATTTAATACATCCCTAAGCGCAGCTCCATTTAATGAAGTTATAAGACCAATTTTTGATGGGATGCTAGGTATAGGTTTTTTTAGATCTTGATCAAATAAACCCTCTTTTTCAAGTATATTTTTTAACTTTACAAAATCAAGATACAGTTTTCCTTCTCCACTAGGAGTAATATCCCTTACTATTAATTGATACGAACTACCTTGAGGATAAGTGGTTATAGAACCTATAGCTTCTATTTTTCTTCCATTTTCTATAAATTCTACTAAATCATCATGATAGTTTCTAAAAATTATACACTTCAAAGATGCGGATTCGTCTTTTAAATTAAAAAAAATATTACCCCCGGATTTGGCAGCATTTGATACCTCTCCGCTAATGGTTATATTAGATAAAAAAGTATCTCTTTTGACCAAATTAGAAATGTAATTACTAAGTTGACTTACCGTGATTGATACTCCCATATTACTTATCCAAGGACCTAAAGTAAGAGCCTAAAACACCATTAATAAACCTATAGGATTCTTCAGTAGAGTAACGTTTTGCCATATCAACAGCTTCATTTATAGAGACTCCTGTAGGTATATCATCGATATTACTTATTTCATTTATTGCTACTCGAAGGATTGCTAAATCTATTTTTGGAATCCTTGATGTAGTCCACCCTTTAAGAAACTTTTCAATTTGGTCGTCAATGTCTTCAACATGTGATATCAACAATTCAAGAGAATTATTTATAAAGTCCTTGTCGTCCTGATCAGTTACTCTTTCTTCTTCTTGGAGATATTCTAAATCATTTAATGAATATTCATCATTGATATCCATTTGGTATGCATACTTCATTACAAATTCTCTTGCTTCTTTTCTACTCATGGTTTATATCCATTCTTTTATTAAATCATTCCAACGATTGACAGATTTACTTCGGATACTTCAAGACCGGTCATTGTATTTACTTGATCTATTATTGCTTCTTGAGTCTTCTTTGCTACTTGAGGTATAAGAGATCCTTTTTTTAGTATAAGAGATATATCTAAATGAACTTTATTATCCACAATATCCATTTTTATACCATTTTTTTCATTAGAAGTTTTTGTATTAGAAAAAGTCTCCGGATTAAACCCTATGACTTCATGAACGCCTTCAACATCAAGCGCTGCAATACCTGCTATATTAATAATAATAAAATTTGAAATCTTAACAGTTCCTTTATTGTTCATATTTACCCTCCTCTTTTCAATATATTGTATCAGATTTTGTATAATTTTTCAATTGAGTATAACATTTGTGAATAAAAAAAGAGGCGATTTAACGCCTCCAAATTTATGTTCTACTAATGATTTACTCTTCCTCGTCCTTATCGACTTCATAATATTCCATATCATCATCAAAGTCATAAAATTCATCATCTAAATCAAGATCATCGTAATCTTCATCGATTCCAAATATCTCATCTTCCATATCTGCTAGATCTTCATCTACATAAGTGATATACTCCTCTAATTCATCCTGCATATCATATAGATCTTCAATAGCTTCTGTCATCTCTTCCATTGTTTCAATTATTTGAACTAATACTTTGCCTTCTTTTGATTCGCTCTCAAGCTCTAAGCCTTCAGCTAAACCTCTTAAATAAGAAATTCTTTGATATAGATAATCCATATTAACCTCCATTATTATGCTCTTGATAAATATTCGTTAGTACGAGTATCAATCTTGATTATGTCGCCAGATTCGATAAATAGTGGGACTTGTAAAACTGCGCCGGTTTCCACTGTAGCGGCTTTTGTAGCTCCTGTAGCAGTGTCTCCTTTTACTCCGGGTTCAGTTTCAGTAACTTCAAGTTCAACAAAGTTAGGTGCGCTTACATCAAAAGCTTTACCTTGATAAAATCTAATCGTAGCAGTGTCATTTTCTCTAATATACTGCATTGCTTCCTCAACGAGTTCTTTATCTATTGGTAATTGCTCATAGGTTTCATTGTCCATAAAGTAATAAATCTGACCATCACTATATAAGTACTGCATTTCTTTATTTTCAATTCTTGCTATAGGATATCTATCACTAGGATTGAATGTTGTATCCCTTGTGCCTCCACTCATAACTGATCTAATTTTAGCCCTAACAAAAGCGGCTCCTTTACCAGGTTTAACATGTTGGAAATCAATTACTTGGTATACATCTCCATCCATCTCAAAAGTAAGACCTTTTCTAAAGTCATTTGGTGAAATCATATAATACCTCCTTGGCGTTTGCTGTCATATACATTATATCAGTAACTCAGTCAATTCACAACAAATAGATAGTTGTTATTTTATCTTTTCTATTGCTTCATTCAATGTCAATGTTTCTTGGTCACCTGTTGTCATATTCTTTAGCGAAACAGTGCTTGTATTTATTTCATTTTCTCCTAAAATTATTACAAAAGGTATATTAAGCTTATTAGCATAAGACATTTTTTTCTTAAATTTCCCGCTTTCAAAGTATATTTGACTGGTTATAGCATTTTCTCTAAGTTTATTAAGAACTTCTACCCCTTGCATATGATATCCGTCCATAGGTAAAATTAAAACATCGCAAACAGGATGAACAGGAAGTGAAAGAAGCTTTGCCTCCTTAAGCTGATAAAACAACCTTGTTAAACCAATACTTATACCAATTCCAGGTAGTGATTTTTTCGTGTAATTAGAAGCGAGATCCTCATACCTTCCTCCAGAACATACACTACCTATAGATTCATAATTATTTAAAAAGGTTTCATAAACAGTTCCGGTGTAGTAATCTAAACCTCGAGTAATACTTAAGTCAATTTTAATATTGTTATCAGGTATTTCGAATAATTTCATGTATTCATAAACGGTTGAAAGTTCTTCCAAGCCTTCTTTAAAAAGGTCATTTTTTATCTCTAAGCTTCTTAAAAACTCAATTGTTTCTTGGTTTGATCCATTGAAAGAAATAAAATCAAGTAGCTTATCAACCATCTCGTTAGAATTAAGGATTTCAAATAGCATCTCCTTCATAACCTCAGGCTTAACTTTACTAATTTTATCTATCGCTCTTAATACTTCACCAAAATCATATATTTCATAATTGTTTAAAAAGCCATTTAAGACTTTTCGGTTATTTATATGGAATCTTAAATCAGTAAAATTAAGTTCTCTAAAAATATCAAATATTACAGCGGGAATTTCTGCATCATTTCTAATATCTAAAACCTCATCGCCAATAATATCAATATCGCATTGGTAAAACTCTTTATATCTACCTCTCTGGTTCCTTTCACCACGATATACTTTACCAATATGGTACCTTCTAAATGGAAATTCAAGTTCATGATAATGCTCCGCAACATATCTAGCTAACGGTACTGTTAAATCAAATCTTAAAGACATTTCTCTTGATCCGCTTTCGATATGAAAAACTTGTTTAGAAGTTTCTCCCCCACCTTTAGCAAGTAGAACTTCAGTCTTCTCAATTATTGGCGTATCAATTGGAAGATAAGAATATTTCTTGAAATTTTTCTCAATAATTCTTTTTACATCATTAAAAATCAATTGGTCTTCAGGTAATAGTTCCATAAAACCTGGCAGTATGGATGGATTTACAATGTTCATAATATCACTCCTATTTTTAATCAATTATAATAAGGCTACCAAAATCAACAATCTTTCTATTACTAACATATTCAATATGAATGCCTAAATCCAAAATAATTTTAAAAAGTGCTTCCCCATAAAGATATGTTCGTGGATCCCCGGAAAGTACAAGAGTATCGGGGCTTATCATTCCGCCACAGCCTCCAATAAAACCAGTGTTATAACCTTTCAGTTCAATGTTACCCTGTGGAATAAGGTTGGAATTAATATTATATTGTATAAGTGTTTTGTGTATCCCTATATCCGATGTTACTATTGTATCACAATTGAGTATTAATGTAGAGCACTTACTATAGCCTTGATTAACTTTTATTAACTCTAATCCCATCGACTTTAATTGACTTTCTAGAGATGGTTCTGTTACTGTATTATGAATATAATAATTTTGAATCCTTGAAACATTTAATAGACAATCCATAGGGTACTTCGAAGTCAAGGACGTACTACTTGATATTACCTCAATTCCATAAGGATCAAGTAAGTTTTTATAATAGCTATAAACTGAATTATCCACAATGAAAAGTTTGTCAGTTACAGGATGAACACTCATATCTGCATGGTCAGCTACTGGTTTAGCTAAATTAGGATTATCAATTGTATAAAGAAGATTAATATCAAGACTTTTCAAAAGACTTTTTAAAGATTCATCTATTCTATTACTAATTAATATAGTATTAACTTTTTTTAATGGAATAAAAGGATTCTTCATATAAAACCACCACAAATTTAATAAGTACTTGACATAAATTATAGCTTATTGTATATTAATAAGGCAAGCCATTACAGATTAACATTAATTGCTTGCGTTTTAAGCATTTTGTCTTCTGTCTTTTAGAAAAAACGGAGCCTATTATATCGACTAATTACATAATACTTAAATTATTTTAATTATGCAAAATATGCGGAAGGGGCTAAATTAGACGTTAGAAGTCAGAAGTGAGAAGTTAGATTGATTAACTTAGTAAGATTATTTAAAGGGTACTCACCTATATAAAAGATATACTATTAATATAATAAGCGGAAGTGGCTCAGTGGTAGAGCATCGCCTTGCCAAGGCGAGGGTCGCGAGTTCGAATCTCGTCTTCCGCTCCATAAAGTGGCGGCATAGCCAAGTGGTAAGGCAGAGGTCTGCAACACCTTTATCCCCAGTTCAAATCTGGGTGTCGCCTCCAAAATAAAAGACTGTAGAATAATTTATTCTATAGTCTTTTTCTTTTAGTGATATTCATTTGTTTAATAGGAGTATATAAGATTATAATCAATAAAAAAATAGCTTTTCAGCTATTTTTTTATAATGCAATATACAATTAAAGCCCCTATTAAAGGGGCTAAACTTCTAAGATTATAATGTTATTATAACTTTACTACGTTAGAAGCTTGAGGACCTTTTTCGCCGTCAGTAATTTCGAATTCTACTTCTTGTCCTTCATCTAGAGTTCTGAATTCACCTGTATCTTCTAAAGCTGAGTAGTGAACAAATACGTCCTCTCCTTCTTCAGTTGAAATAAATCCATATCCTTTTGTTGCATTGAACCATTTTACAGTTCCCTTTACCATTTAATACACTCCTTCAAAATAAAACTTTAATGACTTTTGCCATCAATAGTAACTATAACATAGAATAAACATAATTGTCAACCTTTTCATAAATAAATTCTTTAATCTAAATCAAGCGATAATAATACTAATAAAGAACTTAAAAACATTATTTTGCAACAATTGTATATAATAAAAAAAGGAGTATTATAGGGGAAAAATTAAGTGTGTCTGTAAATATTTCTTTATATCCACTATAGTTTATTTTACTTCCATAATATTCGAGTATACTTATCTGGCCTATTACTTCTGATCTAGATTCTTTAAGCTTCTCTTTCAATCTATACTTAGACTCAATTATATCTATTATTTTATAAATTGGATAGATTAAAATCAAAGATAATAATACAATTGAGACAGACAATATTTTCAAATCCAAAGTTGGTATAAATATGAAATTTCCGGTATTTAAGTAGTATAGAATATAAATTACAATTAGTCCAAGTAAATTATATGCAAAATGTCCTATTATTGCAGGTATTAATGATCCCGACCTTGAATATAAGTATAAAAGCAGTATTGATAATAAAAAAGGGCCTATAAAATTTCTTGTGTCATAATGCATTAAAGCAAATACTAGAGATATAATTAAAACCCTAGTTTTGAAGCTGTACTTACTGTATATTTTGTTAAGCACTCCTCTAAAAGCAAATTCCTCACATATAGCCGGAAGAACTGCGTACATTAATACCAATAATATTAAAGAAATAAAGGCATTCTTACTAAAGAAATCGGAAGTAATACCAGAACCTACTAATGACTCTTTATTTAATATATAACTGGTTATAGCAATTAAAGGATAACCCAGCACAACTATAGTAACCGAATATAATATCATTTCTAAATTTATTTGAGATTCTCTTACTATTTCTTTAATATCATATCGGGAATACCGTAAATATAAAATTCCTGGTGTTAAAATAAAAACCAGCTGATAAAAAACAAAACCAAATTCTGAATTTATAGCATTTAATCTTTTACTTAATATTACAAAGATTAAATTAATAATTAATATCAGTCCATTGGTTTTAAATACTTTAGATTCTAGAATATTATTTATCATTGTCAAAAGTAAAAATATAAGGTACGTTCCTATAAAAATCCCCGTAATTTAACCCATAGCCTACAATAAAAACATCTTCTATCTCAAAACCCACAAAATCCGGTTCAATATTTTCAGTTCTCCTGGATGGTTTATCCAGTAGGACACATGTTTTTATTGACCTAGGATTTCTTTTTTCTAGGTGCTTAATTACATAATTCATAGTTTTTCCGGAATCTAATATGTCATCAACTAACAGAACATCTCTGTCTGAGATATCCTCTCTTATATCATTGACTATTTGAACAAATCCTGAAGATATCTTCTCGTTATCATAGGATGAAGTTGTAAGAAAATCAATGTTTATAGTAGACTTTATTTCTCTAACTAAATCAGCAGCAAAAATAAAACTACCTCTCAAAAGGGATATAACAACTATTTTATTCCCATTATAGTAATTATCAATTTCAGCAGCCATTTCTTTTATTCTTTTTTTAATCTCTAATTCATTAAAAAGTATTATACGGTCCTTATTTATCATATTTAAACCTCTCACTAAACATATTATCTTCTTTTATCTTCTTAATTGTCTTAATCTCCATTAAAATTTTATTTAACGTATACTGAATACTAACTAAAATCATGATAAATACAAATACTATTATAATTGTTAAACTATCCATAACCACCTCTACTATGAACCAATTTCAAATATGCAATCCAGTAAAATTATCTCACTTAATATAATTATAGCAGAAGTGGCTTTAAATGGGTAATCTTTTTACTTGTTTTTGAAAATACTTATTAACTCCCCGGCTACATATAGTGAACCTGTAAATATTATTACATCATCTTTATCAGATATTTCAAGAGCATAATCTATTGATTCTGAAATATTAGAAAAAGTTTTGAATTTAATATCGGAAAATAAATCACTGAGCTCTTCTTCGGGCATTGCTCTTTCATATTCACTTTTTATGAACAAGACTATTTTTGCAAGTTTTGTTAGTTGTTCCAAATTTATTCCTATTTCCTTGTCTTTCATTATCCCTAATCCAAGAATTATACTAGGTTTATTTAATGATTTTAAATTCTTTAAAAGAGCGGCAAAGCCATGCTCGTTATGTGCACCATCAATAATGAAAGTCGGATTTTTTGAAACCACGGTCATTCTGCCTAACCAAGTAGCATTCTTTAACGCATTGTAGACTGCCTTTTGATCAGATTCAAAACCTAATGCTTTTACGGTAATAATCGCCATAACTGCATTATATATTTGGTGTTCTCCTAGCATATTAAGGTCATAGGTAATATCTTCATATTTAAAACGACTTCCTGATAAATCAGAATAGATAATATCAACATTCGATGGATCGAAAAATGTAATTGGTGAATTTTTTTCCATTGCTTTATCAGAAAAAATCTTATTAACTGATTCTACGTTATTATATGAAATGACTTTAGAGTTTTCCTTTATTATCCCTGATTTTTCAAATGCTACTTCTTCAACAGTATTACCTAACCTATCCTTATGATCAAGTCCTATTGGAGTTATTACTGAAACCATTGTGTTTTTTACGATATTTGTAGGATCTTTTGCTCCTCCTATTCCAACTTCCAGAACGACTATGTCAGCGTTCTTATCAGCAAAATAGACTAAGCCTAAAGCAACTAAAATTTCAAAGTAAGTGGGAATAAAGTCTAGCTTATCTATAGCCTCCTTTACGATTTCCATATATTTTCCGAAATCATTATTGGTTATTTCTTGCTGGTTTAACTTTATTCTTTCATTAATCTGTAAAATATGAGGGGAAGTAAAAAGTCCTACATTATATCCAGATTCTTTTAATATTGCAGCAATAAAATTTGATGTAGACCCTTTTCCATTTGTTCCGGTCACATGAACAAATTTTAGTTTATTATGTGGGTTTCCAAGTGCATCAAGAAGTCTTGATATATTATCAAGACTTCCGGTATGCCCTCTTTTATCATCAGAATTGATGTAATCCAAAGCTTTTTTATATTCCATTATATTTTATTTTCCACTTCTTTTATACTGTTATTGATTTCCGCTAAAAGTTTTTCGTACTTTTCAAGTTTTTCTTTCTCAGCTGTTACCACATGTTCTGGAGCTTTGCTTACAAAACTTTCGTTATTGAGTTTTCCTGATGCTCTTTTAATTTCAGACTCTATATTCTCTTTTTCTTTATTTAGTCTTAGTAATTCCTTTTCATAGTCTATTAATCCTTTTAGTGGAATAAACAACTTGTATCCACTCTTTACTATTGTCATAGAATCATCGGTATAATCCTCTTCAGTAATATAGAAATCACTAGTATTTGCTAGAGAGAATAACATATCTTTATTAGTTTTAAATGTATCTATTATTTGATCATCATTTGAAAGTAAATATACATCAGATTTCTTAGAAGGATGTATATTCATCTCTGTTCTAATATTTCTTATTGCTTTAACAGCCTCAATCATTGTTTCTATCTCAAATTCTTCTTTATTGAATTTTAAATCTTCTTTATAAACAGGCCAAGTTTCATTGATTAGAAGTCCATCAACATTAGGTAAGAAAGAATATATCTCTTCAGTAATAAATGGCATAAATGGATGTAGTAACTTTAATATGTTTTTGAGTACATAAAGAAGTGTTGTTTTAGCAGCTTCTTTACTTTGTTCATCATTTGAGAACAATCTATTTTTCACAAGCTCAATATACCAATCACAGAACATATCCCATATAAAATCATGTAAATTACCTGCAGCAATTCCCAAGTCATATCTATTTAAATTGACTTCAACATTATGGATTGTATTTTCTAATTTTGTAATAATCCATTTATCTGTTGTTTCTAAATCTATTGCACTTATGTCATCGGAAGTGTTTTTGTCCATATGCATCAATACAAATCTGGATGCATTCCATAATTTATTTGCAAAGTTTCTAGCAGCCTCTACCCTTTCAACATAAAACCTCATATCATTTCCAGGAGTGTTTCCTGTTATTAACATGAATCTTAAAGCATCTGCTCCATACTTATCTATTACTTCCAATGGATCGATACCATTATTTAAAGATTTACTCATTTTTCGTCCTTGAGAATCCCTTACAAGACCGTTAAAGTATACATCTTTAAACGGAAGTTCTCCCATTTGGTGTAGTGATGAAAATACCATTCTAATTACCCAGAAAAATATAATATCGTATCCTGTTACCAGTACGTCTGTTGGGAAGAATTTTTTCAAGTCTTCTGTATCCTTAGGCCATCCTAGAGTAGAGAAAGGCCATAATGCAGATGAAAACCATGTATCAAGAGTATCTTCATCTTGTTTGATTCTGGAACTATTACAACTAGGACATATATCAGGCATTTCTCGGCTTATAATGGTTTCCCCGCATTCTTCACAGTAGTATACCGGTAGTCTATGTCCCCACCAAAGTTGCCTAGAAATACACCAATCCCGTATATTATCCAACCAATTAGTATATATCTTTCCGAATCTATCCGGATAAAGGTTAAGTTCTCCACTTGCATAAGCATCTTTAGCTGGTTTTGCAAGTTCTTTCATTTTTACAAACCATTGTTTGGATATAAGAGGCTCAATAACGGCATCGCATCTCTCACAGTGTCCTACTGCATGAGCATGATTTTCTATTTTAACTAATAATCCCAGTTTCTGTAACTCTTCTACAATCATCTTTCTGGCGATATATCTATCCTTGCCTGAAAACTCTCCGTATCCTTCAGAAATGGTTGCGTCATTTTCTATAACTATGCACTGTCCAAGGTTATGTCTTTCTCCCACTACAAAATCATTAGGATCATGTGATGGCGTGATTTTTACAGCTCCTGTTCCAAATTCTGAAAGAACATATTCATCGGATATTATTGGTATCTCCCTATTTACTAGTGGTAAGCTTAGCATTTTACCAATAAATTCAGAGTATCTTTCATCTTCAGGATTTACAGCAACTGCAAGATCACCTAACATAGTTTCAGGTCTGGTTGTAGCAATCATAATGCTACTGTCTTCTCCTATTATTGGATAGTTTATATAATATAATTTTCCTTCTTCATCCGCATGTTCAACCTCTATATCGGAAATGGCAGTTCCGCATGATGGACACCAATTTACTATCCTATCACCTTGATATATAAGACCTTCTTCATAAAGTCTAATAAAAACTTCAATAACCGCTTCGGAAAGATTCTCATCAAGAGTAAAGCTATCTCTAGACCAATCACAAGAAACACCTAATCTTTCAAGTTGGTGTTTTATATTGCCACCATATTTATGTGTCCAATCCCAAGCTTCTTTTAAAAATTCCTCTCTGGTTAGACTTTCTTTTTTTATTCCTTCACTTTCTAGCTTAGCCACAACTCTTGCTTCTGTTGATATGCTGGCATGATCAGTTCCTGGAACCCAAAGTACTTCATATCCTGAGAGTCTTTTCCATCTAATCAAAACATCCTGAAGTGTATTATTAATTGCATGGCCCAAATGAAGATCTCCAGTTACGTTTGGAGGCGGCATTACAATGCTATAAGAGGGCTTTTCACTTTTTGGATCGGCTATAAAATGACCTTCTGATTTCCATTTTTTATACAACCTATCTTCAAAAGACGCAGGTTCATACGTTTTACTTAACTCTTTTATTTCTTTCAATATTTTCCTCCTCAAAAAAAATAGTCCTTCGCATAGGACGAAGAACTTCGCGGTACCACCTATATTCTGCATATTGCAGCACTCAGTATTATGAACTCCAAGGCGACTTCTCAATATTCTACCGGAAAACTTTCACCAAAACATTTTCTCTCTGAACGGCAGTTATAAAGATACTACTCCTCTTCATAGTCCTATCAAATTATAATTTAAGTATAGTATTCACAAATATAAATGTCAAGAATTATAAAAAAATAGATGATAGAATCAGCTAGATAACTGTTCATATTTAGTGTATTAGTGTATAATATAATTAATAGAAATATTTAAAAAAAGCGAGGTAGTATATGAATCAATTAACTATTTATGTACTTAGCGATTCAATTGGAGATACTGCAGAACAAACTGTCAGAGCCTCAATAGCCCAATTTGAGGGATTAGAGCACAATATTAAAAAGTTCTCTCATATTAGGTCGGTTACGATTTTACATAATATATTGGATGAAATCAACGACACCGATAATAATATTGTGTTTTATTCGCTTGTCGATGAGGCACTTTTAAATGTTATAAAAAAGTTCTGTGAAATCAACAATATCATTAGTGTCGATGTAATGACACCATCTATAGTAGCGATTGAAAGAGCTACAAATCTAACTCCATCTACTAAACCCGGTGCACTACGTAAACTTGATGAAAATTACTTCAAACGGGTGGAAGCTATTGAATTTGCCGTGAGATATGATGATGGAAAAGATCCAAGAGGATTGTTAATAGCAGATTTAGCAATAATTGGTATTTCAAGAACATCTAAAACTCCCCTATCAATGTATCTAGCCAACAAAAATTATAGGGTAGCAAATATCCCACTTGTACCCGAGACTATTCCACCGGATGAACTTTTCCAAATACCAACTAAGAAAATTGTTGGACTTACAAATTCTCCAGAGAATTTAAATAAAATAAGAAAAGAAAGACTTAAGTCACTAGGATTACCTCTCGGTTCATCGTACTCAAATTTAGAAAGAATATTAGAAGAAATCGAGTATGCACATGTAATAATGAAGAAAATTGGCTGTCCGATAATTGATGTCTCTAATAAAGCTATAGAAGAGACTGCAGATATCATAATTAATTATATCAAAAAAGCAAATAGTACAATAATATAAAAGGAGGAAGATTATGTTAGAAAAATATGTTTACAATTTTAAAGAGGGCAATAAGGACATGAAGTCACTTCTAGGTGGTAAAGGTGCAAATCTGGCAGAGATGACTAACTTAGGTCTAAACGTCCCTCCAGGATTCACTGTTACTACAGAGGCATGTAATAGGTTTTATGAAGAGGACGAAGTTATTTGGGACGCATTGAAAGAAGAGATCAAAGAGCATATTCACGACACTGAAGAATTAATTGGTAAAAAGTTCGCTGATGAGAATAACCCGTTACTATTTTCAGTTAGGTCAGGTGCTGTATTTTCTATGCCAGGTATGATGGATACTATTCTTAATCTAGGTCTAAATGACAATGCAGTTGTTGGCCTTGCTAAATCCACCGGAAATGAAAGATTTGCATATGATTCTTATAGAAGATTCATTCAAATGTTTTCTGATGTAGCTATGGATGTACCAAAATCTTTTTTTGACTCGGTTCTTGAAGAAGTTAAAGAGAAAGTTGGAGCTGAGAAAGACACTGATTTAAGTGCTGATGATTTAAAAAATATCGTTGAACAATTCAAAAAAATATACGAGAGAGAAATCGGTGAACCATTCCCGCAAGATCCATTAGATCAGCTCTATCTTGCCACACAAGCAGTATTTAAATCCTGGAACAACTCAAGGGCAAGAATTTATAGAAGACTTCATGAAATTCCTGATGACTTAGGAACTGCTGTTAATATACAATCCATGGTATTTGGTAATATGGGAAATACGTCAGGAACGGGTGTTGCATTTTCGAGAAACCCGGCAACAGGTGAAAATGAACTATTTGGTGAGTTTTTAGTTGATGCACAGGGTGAAGATGTGGTAGCTGGAATTAGAACACCTGAAGAAATTCATGAGCTTAATAAAGTTATGCCTGAAGTTTATAAACAGTTCCACGAAACGTCTGAAAAACTAGAAAAGCACTACCGAGATATGCAGGACTTAGAATTCACTATAGAAAACGGAACACTTTATATTCTTCAAACTAGGAATGGTAAAAGAACTACACAGGCAGCAATAAATATAGCCGTAGATATGGTAAACGAAGGCTTGATAACTAAAGAAGAAGCTATTATGAGAATAGAGCCTGATTCCCTATCTCAATTACTACATCCTAACTTTGATGCTGAAGAATTAAAAACAAGTGAAGTAATAACAAAGGGCTTAGCAGCATCTCCGGGAGCTGCTTCAGGTAGAATATACTTTAGTTCCAAAGAGTCAGTTGAGGCTGTTGAGAGAGGCGAAAAAGTAATTATAGTTAGACAAGAAACTTCACCTGAAGACATAGAAGGTATGATAATAGCTCAAGGTATACTAACCTCAAGAGGCGGTATGACATCTCACGCAGCAGTAGTTGCTCGTGGAATGGGTAAATGCTGCGTCGCAGGTGCTAATGAACTAAGAGTTGATGAAGCACAAAAGATTATGAGAGCCGGAGATAAAGTTTTCAAAGAAGGCGACTTAATTTCTTTAGACGGTACTACCGGATATGTATATGCTGGTGAAATCAAAAAAGTTGATCCTGAATTAGCCGGAAGTTTTGAAACTTTTATGAAGTGGGTCAATGAACTTAAGAGGCTAGAAGTTAGAACAAATGCTGACACTCCTAGAGATGCAGAAGTTGCACTTAATTTTGGAGCAGAAGGAATTGGACTTTGCCGTACTGAGCATATGTTCTTCCAAGAAGATCGTATACTTGCAGTTAGAGAAATGATTCTTGCAAAAGATGCAAATGTAAGACAAAAAGCTTTAGAGAAAATTCTTCCTATTCAAAGGGATGATTTCTATCATATATTTAAAACTATGCAAGGAAAATCCGTTACTGTCAGACTACTAGATCCACCACTTCATGAGTTCATACCATCTTCTAAAGAGGATTTATTAAAACTCGCTTCTGACCTAAACATTGATAAAGATGAGATAATGGATACAGCGAAAGAACTTGCAGAAGTTAACCCAATGCTTGGACATAGAGGTTGTAGACTTGCTGTAACTTATCCTGAGATTTACAGAATGCAAGCAAGAGCTATTATGGAAGCAGCACTACAACTAAAATCTGAGAACATCGAAGCAGTCGTAGAAATAATGATTCCACTTGTTGGCGATGTAAAAGAACTTGACTTTGTTAAGAATGAGATAGTAGATGAAATTGCTTCAGTTTTCGAAGAAAACTCAGATACAATCACTCATAAGATTGGTACTATGATTGAAGTTCCTAGAGCGGCACTTCTTGCAAATGAAATAGCAGAACATGCTGAATTCTTTAGTTTTGGAACAAATGACATGACTCAAATGACTTTTGGTTTTTCTAGAGATGACGCAGGTAAATTCTTATCGGATTATGTAGAAAAAAACATTTTAGAAAAGAGTCCATTTGAAACTTTAGATCAATCAGGTGTAGGTCAATTACTGGAAATGGCAGTAGAAAAAGGTAAATCAACTAGAAGTGACATCCATTTAGGAATATGTGGTGAACATGGTGGAGATCCTGCTTCTATTGAATTCTTCAACAAGATTGGATTAGATTATGTATCTTGTTCCCCATTCCGTGTACCGATTGCTAGACTTGCAGCAGCACAAAGCCATTTAAAATCACAAGAATAATGAAATATTCAAAAAAGAGCTTAGATTTTTCTAAGCTCTTTTAAATCATTATTAATAAAATAACCAATATCCCAATTATGATTCTATAATATCCAAATATTTTAAAATCCCTGTTTTTTACATAATTTAAAAATCTTTTAATCGTAATATAGGCAACTACAAATGATACTACGGATCCAATAAGAATTAGTAGCCATTGATATGGTGTGTATCCTCCAAGATTCTTTACAACTTTTAATAATGTTGCACCTACCATAGTAGGGATTGCAAGATAAAAAGAAAACTCTGTTGCAATAATTCTACTACTACCCAATAACAAAGCCCCTATTATCGTAGCGGCTGATCTTGACGTTCCCGGTATAAGTGCCAGACATTGAAAAAGACCAATTAAAAATGCTACTTTATACCCCATTTGATCAAATGATTCAATTGATGGAATTCTATTTTTATCTTTATTCTCTATAATAATAATTATGATTCCCCAAAAAATTAGCATAATAGCAACAACAATAGGACTAAATAAATACTTGTCTATTAGATCATCAAATAATAACCCAAGGATTACCGCTGGTATTAATGCAATCAGGATTTTTTTCCAAAGATCAATAATTTCTTTGTTTCGAAATTTAAAAAGATAATAAACCTTAGACTGTGGATTTAATTTATTATAATTATCTTTTAATTTGTTAGAAAAATTGTTTTTAGAAAAAGGATTTAATTTATTAAAACTAACAACAACTACCGAAAGTATTGCTCCTAATTGTATGATAACTTTAAATGCATTCGAAAAGTTTTCAGGAGAAAGTTTAATAAATTGATCTGCTAAAATTAGGTGTCCGGTACTACTGATTGGAAGGAATTCAGTTAACCCTTCTATGATACCTAATAAAATAACTCTAATAAAGTCCATAATATCACCTCATAAGTGATATAATAACATATGATAAATTATATGTTAAGGAAAAATTATAAAAGGTGATCAAATGAATAAAAAAATTTTATTAGTAGAAGACGAAAAAGGTATCTCATCAATCATTAGCTCTTATTTGGAAAAAGAGAATTACAATGTTATTCCGGCTTATAATGGAGATGAAGCACTTAAGCAATTCACTACAAACGATATAGATTTAGTTATATTGGATAGAATGCTACCTATTATTAGTGGAGAAGAGGTTTTGAAAACCATAAGACAAATAAGTGATGTCCCTGTCATACTAGTAACTGCTAAAGTCGATGAAATTGATAGAATAGAAGGCTTTCAACTAGGTGCTGATGATTATGTAACCAAACCATTCAGTCCAAAGGAATTAATTGAAAGAGTAAAAGCGGTACTTAGAAGAACCAAAAAGACTGAGAATGATAAAAACATTCAGAGCTTTTATAATGGACAGCTGATTATTAATAACGATAATTATAGTTGTAAAGTTAATGGAGAAGAAATTTCACTAACAAACAATGAATTTAATATTCTTCAAGTACTATACTCAAAACCCGGAAAGATATTTACAAGAGAAGAGATAATATCCATAGCATTTGGTGACGAGTATGACGCATTTGATAGAGCGATTGATACACATATTAAGAATATTCGACAAAAAATGGAGGTAAATCCTAGGGATCCAAAATTTATTAAGACAGTTTATGGTATTGGTTACAAAACAGGTGATTCTATATGAAACTAAGAAATAAGTTATTATTATACATGCTCCAAAGCATACTGATCGTAATTGTAATTTTAGGAATTTTGTTTAATTTTATTTTTGATAAAAATTTCAATTCTTATTTATCGAATGTACGGGAAGAAAGATTTGAGCAAATCAAGTCACAAATAGCTCTATTACTAAAAAAAAGTGACATAAACACACTATCTGCCAGTTTAGGGACCTATGCATTAATGGAAGACATAGAAATAGAAGTTTTTGACGAAAATGGCCAGTCACTAGAAAAATTTAACCCATTACTCGAAGATAAGGAAATAATTCAAAAATCCTACGGAATACAAGAAGGAGAAAAGTTAATAGGCAGTTTAAACATATCATACTACAATGATGGTTTTTTCGATGATATAGCGAAAAGTTTTAAAAACAATATTTTTATCTCACTTATAATTGCAGGTTTAATTGCAATACTCTCCGGTTTGATTGCATCGATCTTTATATCAAAAAGGATGAGCAATTCCATTAATGATATCAGGAAGTTAGCTATGAATTACAAAAATGAGAAATATGAACATGTTCCATTAAAAACAGATATAAAAGAACTATCAGACTTGATAGATAATATGAATTACTTAGGAGATTCTCTTAATAGACAAGAACTATTAAGAAAACAATATGCTCAGGATATAAGCCATGAGCTAAGGACTCCGCTGACAAATTTACAACTTCAAATAGAAGCCATTAACGATGGAATAATGGAACTTGACGAATCGTCCCTGAAGAGTATTAAGGATGAAATCCTGCATTTAAATAAGCTAATAGAGCAGTTGAAATTAAGTTTTGACGAAAGCTCTGCATTATCCAAAATTAATAAAAGTGTATTTGATCTATCAAAATTAATCAAAGACACAAACAAAACGCTTACATCTACTGCAAACAATTACGGGATAGTTTTAAAGTCAGATATAAAAGAAGATGTATTTATTGAATCTGACTCGGACAAAGTAGTTCAAATTTTATACAATTTAATAAGCAATGCCTTTAAAGCATCTGATAGTGGAGACACTGTATTAGTAAGACTCCTGAAATTTAATGATACTGCACAAATTTATGTGATTGACGAAGGTATAGGTATTCCACAAAAAGATATAAATAAAATTTTTGATAGATTCTTTAAAGTTGACACTTCCCGTAATAGTGAACATGGAGGCTCAGGTTTAGGTTTGGCAATTACCAAGAAAATGGTGGAGAGTTTGGATGGCAAAATAAAAGTTGAAAGTAAATTAAATAAAGGCACTACTTTTGTAGTTGAATTACCCGCACTAAAAAAGCCGGTTAAATAACCGGCTTTTAAAACTTTTTCCTGCTTCCTGGCTTTACTAGCTCTACCCCTTCATTACACAGTGGACAGTCTTCATCAAAAGTTTGAATATCTAAATCTATTGCAGAATATATAGGATATTCATCTACTTTGTTTAATCCGCTTCTATTAACCATACAGGCAAGGCCAACTACTTCAACACCATAATCCTCAAGCGCTTTAATAGTTTCTAAGGAAGATTTACCGGTAGTTACAACGTCTTCAGCAATCAGAACTCTTTGTCCTGGAGAAACAGTAAATCCTCTTCTTAAAGTCATTATATCATTTTCTCTTTCAGTAAACATGGCCGGAAGAGATAATTGTCTTCCCAGTTCATAACTTACGATAATACCTCCCATAGCAGGCCCTATTACAACATCTGCATTTAGATCTTTTACTTTATCAGCTACAATGCTTAGTATACTTTCTGCTTTATCAGGGTGCATAAGTAGTTTTGCACACTGTACATATCCATCACTATGCTTCCCGGAAGACAATAAAAAATGTCCTTGTAAAAAAGCATCACTGTCAATTAATAATTGTTTTGCATCTACCATTTAAATCCTCCTATATAATTCCTCTTATTTCTTCTAAGTTTTTAATGCCTTCTCTAGTCATAAACTCTTTCATATCATGGATTATCTCAATCATTACATTAGGATTTATGAAATTTGCAGTACCAACCTGGATCGCTGTTGAACCGGCCATAATAAATTCAATAGCATCATTAGCATTCATTATGCCACCCATCCCGATTACAGGTATGTTAACAGCTCTATATACATCTCTAACCATTCTTAGAGCTATTGGCTTAATACATGGTCCTGAAAGTCCTGCTGTTATATTATCAAATACAGCTTTTCTTCTTTTTATATCGATTGCAAGAGCATTAAATGTATTTACAAGAGAAAGCGCATCCGCTCCTGCACGTTCACATTCAGTTGCAACTCTGACTACATCATCCGCATTTGGAGAAAGCTTGACCATAATCTTTTTAGTACTTACTTTTTTTATTTCACTGACTACGAAAAAAGCTGACTCACATTTTATACCAAATGCCATACCACCCTCTTTGACATTAGGGCATGATATATTTAACTCGATAATGTTGATATCCGTGTCTTCTAAAAGTTGCGCTCCTTTAATATAATCATCTATATTGTTCCCACCAAGATTAACGATAATCTCTGATGAGAACTGTTTCATAAAATCTAAGTCTTTTTCAATAAAAGATTTAACAGATGGATTTTGAAGACCAATGCTATTCATTATCCCTGCAGGAGTTTCATGTATTCTTTGACCAGTGTTTCCTTGTTTAGATACAAAAGTAAGTCCCTTTGTAGAAATACCGCCAAGCTCATTCAAATCTATATAAGGCTCGAATTCTCTTCCAAAACCAAATGTTCCTGAAGCAGCAATTACAGGGTTTTTTAATTCAATACCACAGATATTTGTCTTAAGCATCAAATAGCACCTCCGAGGAAACAAATACAGGACCGTCTACGCAGACCCTTTTCATTCCTTCTTTTGTATTAACTGTACAACCTAAACAAGCTCCAATCCCACAAGCCATATGGCTTTCAAGCGAAATTTGTATTTTATCTTGACTCCCTTTTTCTTTTAAAGCATTTAACATGGGATTTGGACCACAAGCAAATACTTGATCATACTCATCATTAAATATCTCAATAACATTACCATGACTACCTACCGCGCCGGTATCTGATGACAAGTATATATTATCAACATATGGGCTTATCTCGTTGATAAAATAATCATAATCTCTAAAACCCGCATATAAATCAATTTTACAATTTAGTCTTTTTGCAAGATAAAGCATAGGAGCTATTCCAATCCCACCACTTACAATTGCAATTTTCTTAAAATTACCAAGTTTAAAGCCGTTGCCAAGTGGTCCAAGTAGCGATATACTGTCTCCGGAATGTAAGTCTTTTAATAATTCTGTTCCAGATCCTACTACAAGATACAAAAAACTAATTGTATCTGCTGTAATATCACATATGCTGAACGGCCTTGATAATAATGGGTGTAAGTCCCAGCTTTTTAACATATAAAACTGTCCGGGCTGTCCTTGAAAATCTCCCTTTAATACAAGCTTATAAACATTGTCTCCAACTCTATCATTTGATAATATTTCTGCTACCACATAACTATCTTTTTTTACCATAGATATCCTCCCTCATAATAAGGGTTGCTTCTCTAGCATACTCCCCTACTTTTGAGTCTCCATCTTCGTGCTTTTTAAAATTTGTAATAATCCCTCTAGATGAGTTTACAACACCTCCATTAAAGTCATTCAGATAGTTTCTTATATCTTCACTACTTGCACCTTGATGACCGTAACCAGGTATTAAGAAGAAGGAATTTTTGTAACGTTCTCTAATTTCAATAGCTTCTTCTGAATGAGTACCACCAACAACCAGTCCTAATGCCGAGTATCCGGATTTTCCTATACTATTTTTTCCCAACTCTACAAGATTATCTCCAATTGTATAATACAGTGGTCTTCCTTCGTGTTCAAGGTATTCAATATCTTTAGCTCCTGGATTTGATGTTCTTAACAATGTGAAGACACCTTTTTCTCCGGATTCAAGATACGGAAGATAGGGTGTTATGCTATCATAACCCATATATGGATTTAAAGTTATAAAATCAACTGCAAACTCGGATTCGAAGTGAGCTTTAGCATACATCTTCGCAGTCGCTGCTATATCTCCTCTTTTGACATCACCAATAGATAGCAAATCTTTCTCTTTTAGGTATTCTAATGTCTTTACATAGCATTGCATACCTTCAATACCATAAGCTTCATAGTAAGCGATTTGAAGCTTGTAGATACCTGCTATATCATATGTTGCATCGATAATTTCTTTGTTAAACCTAAACATAGCATCGGTCATGGATGCATTTTTTCTCATACTTTCAGGAACATATTCATAATCAGTATCTAAGCCAACACAAACAAAACCTCTTTCACTTACCCTATCAACTAATCTGTCAATAATCATATCCTGCCTCCATCGTACATAATTTTACCATTCCTAATTGTTTTCTCTATACTTCCATATAGTTCATAACCATAAAAAGGTGAGTTTTTGCTCTTTGATTTAAATGTATGTGAATCTACGATAATCTTTTTATCCAGATCTATTATAACAAGATTTGCTTTTTCGCCCGGTTTGATTTCCCCATGGTTTATACCAATAATCTTCCCGGGATTATAAGACATAAGTTTGGATAGTTCTTTTAAATCTATATGTCCACCTTTAACCAGTTTAGTATATGATATCATAAAAGCTGTTTCTAAACCTATCATTCCAGGTGCACCACTTTCTTTATCTTCTTCAGTATGAGGTGCATGGTCAGTAGCTATAGCATCAACTGTGCCATCTTTAATCCCTTCAATAATACTTTCAATATCATCTTTAGTTCGTATTGGAGGATTAACTCTAAAGTCTGAATCATGAAGTAGAATATGATGTGGGGTAACTTCACAAGTCAGTAAAGAATTGTCTTTTTTTCCCTCTCTTATAGCTTCTATCGAACCTCTTGTGCTTACATGTGAAAAATGTACCTTACATTCGGTCGCTTTTGAAAGATAAATATCTCGTATTGTGATTAAATCTTCAGCTATTCTATAATCTACTGGTGAAATTTCAGGATCTTCTGCGTGCACCATTATCCCAATATTATTTTCAGAAGCTAGTTTACAAGCTTCATACATTAAATAATTTGATAATATGCCTTTACCGTCATCTGAAATAAACTTTACTCTATCACTAAAGTTACTGAAATCTGTAAGTTCTTCACCTTTGAGCTCTTTGGTTACAGTAATTATCTGATAGAGGTCAATCAAATCAAGTTCATCATTACGACTAATTATATCGTCATGTATTTGTATCGAATCGCATACCGGGTTAGTATTACCCATTGCGTAAAGGACGGTATACCCACCTTTTAATGCAGCTTCAGCACCAGTTTTAAGATCTTCCTTGTACGTAAAACCTGGATCTCTAAGATGTGCATGAAGATCTATAAAAGATGGCATTACAGTCATATTGTTAGCATCAATTACGATATCGGCTTCAGTCCTTATATCCGGTCCTATACTTAGTATTAAACTATCTTCAATCAATATATCTGCAATAAAATTATTTTGGTGATCAATAATTCTACCGTCTTTAATTAATATTTTCAAATTACTCCTCCATGTTTAAAAGGTGATCACAATACGCACATTTATAAATTCTATTTTCGTCACTAACAAGTTCAAATCTTTGCACTATGTCCCTTTCACTGCTCGTAATGCATCTAGGATTTTTACATTTAAAAATCCCTTCAAACATTTTTGGAAGTGTTACATCTATTTTTTCTTTTATTTTTTCATCTTCTATTATATTTATTGTGATGTTTTCATCAAGTATTCCAAGAGCTCTTAAGTCAAGATTTATCTCATTTTCAATTTTAATTAAATCTTTCTTACCAAATTTTGCAGAATCTGCATTAATAATAAGTGCAACTCTAAAGTCAGCTTTATCTAGTTCAAGAAGCTTAAAAATTTCGTATCCCATCCCGGGAGATATATGGTCTATTACAATTCCTTTTTTTATACTGGTAATACTTAACATAGTTCTACCCCCAACAATTTAATAATTAGTGCCATTCGGGCGTACATGCCATATTTAACTTGTTTAAAATACATTGCTCTTGGATCATTGTCAACTTCTACTGATATTTCGTTAACCCTTGGTAGAGGATGAAGAACAATCATATCTTCTTTAGCTTTTCGCATCTTTCTAGGTGTAAGTATATAGCTATCCTTTAATCTAACATAATCAGCTTCGTTAAAAAACCTTTCTTTTTGAACCCTTGTCATATATAGGATATCTAATTGATCGATCACATCTTCTAATTTTTCTACCTCGACATAATTATCTGAATTGGAATCAAAAGCAAGTGCTTTTACATAATTAGGTATTTGTAATTCTTCCGGTGATATAAGAATGAATTTATTATTATTAAATTTATTCATAGTTTTTAACAGTGAATGCACGGTCCTTCCAAATTTCAAGTCTCCACACAAACCTATTACTAGATTATCAAAAGTATTTTTTGATTCTTTTATTGTCAGTAAATCAGTTAGTGTTTGGGTTGGATGATAGTGACCTCCATCTCCTGCGTTAATTATTGGAACTGAAGTATATTCACCGGCCAGTTGAGCTGAGCCTTCCTTAGGATGTCTCATAGCTATAATATCGGAGTAAGCACCAATTGTTCTAATTGTATCGATTAGACTCTCACCCTTTGATGTTGAGCTGGAAGAACTCTCGGAAAAACCAACAACTCCTCCTCCAAGTCTTAACATAGCCGATTCAAAACTAAGTCTTGTTCTGGTTGAAGGTTCAAAAAAAAGAGTCCCTAATATTCTGCCATTGCAAACATTTGAATATCTTTCTGGACTCTTAACAATCATTTCTGCTAAATTAATAATTTCGTAAATCTCTTGTACCGTTAAATCATCAGGATTAATTAAATTTCTTCCTTTTAACATTTCTAGTCTCCTTTACGTATTGATAGGATAACATAGACTCAATATATTTCTAAGTATCCTTTTTGAACTCACTGGTTCAAATTAAAGGTATCGCCTTCTGTAGTTATCTTAACACAAAAAAACAAAAACTGTCAATGTTAAAGAAAGTATTTTTTAATAACTTCTGCTACCGCATTTTTCTCATTTGTAGTGGTTATTTCATCTGCATATTCTATAACCGTAGGCATACAATTAGCAGGAGAAATACCGTAGCCTGAATTCTTAAGCATTTCGATATCATTTTCAGCATCCCCCATAGCTAATGTGTTTTTAGGATCAATTCCATAGAGATTGCATATCTCTAAAAGGCAACTACCTTTACTTGCAGTACGACTAAATATTTCCAGACAAAAAGGAAGAGAAAATACCATATTTAAACTATTGTGAAATGGTAGTAGTTCTGTATTTTTAAGTTTTAATAAGTCTTCATATTCATTAAGAAAAGCTATCTTTGTAACCTTATCCAAGGCAGCATTTAAACAAAGAAAATCTAAAGCATCCCCCATTTCAATTAATTTTCGATCGGTAAATTTCTGTAATATACCTGCAAAAGGATGGCTCAAGTCTTCAACATATGTGTCATCATCAATAAAAACGACTAAGATGGAAGTTGTTACTTGAGAGATTTTTATTAGTTGTTTAAGTATCTCAACATCTACATGATGTTCTATAAGTTTTTCACTACTCTTAACATCAAAAACTATGTTTCCATTCATAGCTCCATGGTACCCATCAATACCGAGAATATGGGCATATTTAGTTAAAGATTCCATCGATCTTCCTGAAATTAGTGAAACTTTAATACCCATCTTATAAATCTCATTTATCGCAATCCGATTAGCTTCTGAAATTTCTCCCTTTTTATTTAAGGTTGTACCATCCATGTCTAATGCAATTAATTCAAATCTTTTCATTCAATCACCTATAGTATTTATTTAACCACAAAAAATATTATATCATATCAAATAATTACTATACTAATAATTGGGTATAATTAAGATAGAATAAATTCAAGGAGGTTGCAATGACAAAAGATAATAAGGACAAAAAAGACAAATATGTTGACACTGTAGAACAAACTCACGATACTCAAACAGATGTATATAGTAATACTGAGTATGTAAAGGATGATTCAAAAGTAGCTGTTCCTACAGAATCAGCAGTAGAAGAAGCAAAAGAATGGGTTGATGATGAAAATAGAAAATAAAAACAAAAGACCATCGAACGATGGTCTTTTACAATTGCTTATCTAGGCATATTAAACAGCTCGTCTTGCAATTCTTTTATTGATTTATAAGATATATTATCTTTATCTATATTTAGTTTGCTAATTGTAGAGTTCAATACATCTATATTTGGTACTTCGATTTCTAAATATGGATGTGGGTATGTTTCTTTATCCCATATGTCAATATCTATTCGTGCATCTGATAGAATAAATGATTTTCTGTGCTTATATCCTTTGCTATGAAGAACATAACCCAATTTCTTTAATATTTCTATCATATCTGATACCGAGTTTATAATTGTTGTATATTCTATATTCTCTCTAAGCTTATCGTTTTCTAACTTCTGTTTATAAGTTAGAAAATGTACTTCTTCATCTGTTATATTATCTATTGTGGATCTAATTCTTAAATATGATCCTTGTGAAATCTGATTATGTTCGCTATCACCTACGATGAGAATATTAGTTTGATTTTCGTCGGCTATCATTTTTGCACCCAGAGACCTTAGACTCTCTTCTATTTCTAAAGGATCAATCCCCAGTACTTTAATTTCAAGTTCTCTTTCCATTTAATCTCCCTTAACTAATATTGGTTTAAAGGCTAAATAATCACTAGATATGCATCTATATTCTATAGAATTTATTATTCCCTCAACAACAGCTGATAATCCTTCAGAATGCAAGTGACCATATATACAGGTACTAACCTTGTACTCTTCTAGAATTTTTCCAAATTCATTGAGAGTTCTATCCCGATTAAAAGGTGGGTAATGAAGCATGGCAATAATTGGATCATTGTTTTTTATACTGTCTAGACTTAGTCTTAACCTAATCAATTCTCTTTTATAGACTACTTCATCACCTTCGTTAAACTCTGAACTATCTCTTGAGCACCAACCTCTCGTGCCTGCTATATTATAGTTTTCAACATGATAGGAATTATTCTGTAAAAACTCTATACTCTCAAGTCCAAGATTTTTTAATTTTTTAAGAGATTGCCACCAGTAATCATGGTTCCCTTTTAAAATAATCTTTTTCCCCGGAAGTCTGTCTATTCTGATTAGATCTTCAAGTGCATCTTCCAGTTTTAAACCCCAGGAAATATCACCGGGAATAAGAACGGTATCAGCATCTTTGATTAACGCTAACCAATTATCAAATATTTTATTTTCATAATCATGCCATGATTTACCAAATACACTCATACATTTTCCACCTGTATGGTCGAGATGTAAATCTGCTATGCCATAAATCATTTTTTCACCACTATAATCTTATTATATTTACTATATTTGTCAAATCTTCTGTTTGCCTTAAATCTTTAGGATTATTTGTAAAATAGATTATCTGCTGGTTTTCAGCTATTGACATTATATAATTGAGTAATGCTTCTTTTCTTTTTGTATCCAAGAAATTAGTAGATTCATCTAGTATTATTGGATGCTTTTGTTTAAAATCTTTCTTATTATTGATAGCTAAACATAATGCAAGATATACTATTTGAACAGTACCACTACTCAAGTAATCTACTTTTACAAAATTATTTAAATTCTCATCATAAATGAGAGGTTTTAAATCATCATCAATTATTAATTTTGTATAAAGGCCTCCACTTAGATTATCTATTATCCTACTAGCTTCATCTGATATTTCACTATTTAACTTGTGACTTACAGTACTAATTGCATAGCTTATACCTTCAAGAATAGTGTTATTAATCTCTAATATATTCATTAAAGCTTCTTTATCTCTTTTTATTTTTTTTAATTCTTCAGTTTTGTTTCTTATCTTAAATAATAACTCTTCCAATGCATTTATTTTATATTCGGTTTCAATTAATGTTTTTTTTAAATCTTCCTTATCATATAATAGCTTTGAAAGACCGTCATCATCAATATTTTCTGAATCTATAATTGGTGTGTAGTTTAATCTCTTTTTTAAATTCTCATAATCTACTCTGGAATTATTTCTTAATATGCTCAAGTACTCATGTATACTGTTAATATCGCGGGACTGTAAAATCCTTAATTTTTCATTCTCAAGTCTTTTAATTTCATCATCGATAGCACTGATTTCATCTTGTGGAATAACCTCGTCAAGTCTTATTTTATTACTAATCAATACATGTCTTAATGTTAAAAGAAGCATTCCCATGAGTGAGGAAATAATTAAACTGATGCTAAATTCAAAATTATTAATATATAAAAATATAAAAATTATTACCATTAAAACCGGTACTAATAAGTAAGACCAACTATATTTATTTTTTAACCTTTTAATACTTGCATTAGTTAAGAGATTATTTTTATTTTCTTTAGCTTCTAAAAGGTAGTTTTCAATTTCCAGTAGATAATCATATTCTTCATTTGAAACACTTTTATTTCTACCTTTAATTACAACATGATTCTCAATTGAGTTATATTCAATTAAATCTTCATAATATTTGATTTTTGTAGCTAATACTTTATACTGTTTTTTTAATTCTATTCTTTGTTTTTTTAAATGATTTAACCCTGATGTTCGACGATATAAATCATTTAAATCGTCATTGAGTGAAATTATCTCTTTATTTAGAAGGCCAATTTTTTTGTTAGATATTCTATCGGTTCCTATTGTTTCGTTTTCATTGAGGATTTTATTTTCCGCAAAGGTTAAGTCAATATCCATAGCATTCTTATAGCTTGTTCTTAAAAGGTATTCTTTTAAATAATTATTATCTTCAAATTTTCCTTGATCAACTAATCTTATACTCATTAATTGCTCATAAACAATAGAATTCATTCCTAAGAAATATTCACCAATTAGTCTTGGATCATTTGTGTCAAATTTTAGCAGTGTACTATTATTTAAGTTTCTAATTTCAAAAAAGTTGTTATTAAAATCGTGAAAAATCAAATAATCTATTTCATTATGATTTAATATAATTGAACCACCGTAATCACTGTTAAACCATGGTTTATACCTTAAATATTCACTTTGATCTTGTAAGATTCGTGAAATACCGGGTTTAGCGAATCCATAAAACATAGCTTTAAGAAATGCATAAATTGTCGACTTTCCAGCCTCGTTTTGTCCATAAAATATATTAATCTTAGAATATAAATCAAGTTTTAAATCCTTAAACTTACCGAATGACTTTATATTAATACTTTTAATTATCAACATAATAGTCACCCATGATTAGCTTAATTCCCTTATTAATAGCTTTAATCTGAGAATTTTGATCCAGTTTTGATTTTTTTATATATTCAATAAATGCGTCAGTAAATGGATTTTGTAAAATCTCTTGATTTGGCATTTCAATTAATAATCTATTTATCACTTCTTTATAATAGAAATCATAAGTTGTTGATTCAATTAAATAATCCAGTTTATATTCTAGTTCACTGCTTATTATGCCTTCTAGATATATCCTATAAAAATTATCTTTATTCTTTAACTTTTTTAGTGCCTTTATAACATCCTCTTCAGTAGTATATTCATTAAACTTTATTTTTACACTTTCAAAAGTCCTTTTTGCAAATGGTATAAACTGCTTTGAAATCTGATCTCCATGAATATCCACTATTAAAAAGCCTTTTGCTCCTTCTTCCCCAAAATCTAGTGGCTCTGGTGTACCTGAATAAGCGATTCTAGTATCTAATTCTATATATGAATGGATATGGCCTAATGCTACATAATCAAAACCCAAACAGGAAATCATTTCTTTTTCTAAATACATATATTTATGATCTTTATTGATTAAGTCTGCATGAAGCATCAATATATTTATAAATTCGCAATTCAAACTAAAATGATCAATCTGAAAATTGTAATAAGTATCATTTTCCCAGCCTATACCATAAACTCTTGTATTTAAGGTAGGATAATAAACATAATCCAAACTATCCGAGCTTATTAAATTTAAATTATTAGGAATGTCAAGTTTATTAAACACGGAATCCTTTAAATGTCTATCATGGTTGCCTGCTAACAGTACAATTTCTAAAGGTGAATATCTCTTAAATATCTCAAAAAGTTTATATACATGATTTAAACCAAAATATTCATTCTCATATAAATCCCCTGCTATTAATACCAAGTCAACTTTATTATCTTTTGCATATTCTAATAATCTTTCAATAGTTTCCCAAAGATCACTTCTTCTTTCTTCAGAAAACTTTGATGAATAGCTTGTTTTTGTAAGTATTTTTTCTAAATGAATATCTGAAGTATGAAGTATTCTAACCATACCAATTCTCTTTCTTATTTGTTAGATTTTGAATATCAATATAAGCTGCCTTAGCAGCGCTATAGCCTTCATTATACTGAATGAGTATTCTTGAGTAATTAAAATCAAACTCATGTTGTATGGCTTCTTTTTTAGGACATATGACCACTACATCTTTATGCGATTCCATATATTGTAAATAGGTTTTTGTATCATTATAGTTTTTATGGGTATTGTAAGCCGTATGTAAGAAGCTTTTATACTTATCTAACATATCAAGCGTTTCCGAATTATAATCTACACTTTCCATAATATGATCTATTGGTCTAGTTAAAACGACTACTGACTTGTTATATCCACGTTTTAAACTTTCTAGAATTGGGATTCTAGAAGAACAACTTCCACTATAATACTTAAAATAATTTATTGACACCGGTTTTGCTACATCCGGATGTGATGAGGCTGCAGCAATTAGTTTAAGTAATTCAGTATAATTATTTGATTTATTTGCATTAAAAAATATATTTTCACCTGTTATAAGGTCAGTTGTTGATATTAAAAGTGTTTTATTTGATTCTAAAAAACCTTCAAAATCATATTCTGTAAGTAAGTTGTCTAAATTATTTAAGTATGCAAACATATCAATGGTATCTGCATGGGCATGTTTATCTTTCTTAATATCCAAATATGATTTATTCAGTACAGTAGACAGTATTCTTTTAAACTGCGAATTAATATAATTGATACCAACAAATGCACTTGATGATGCTGCAATAGTAAGCGGAAATTCAAGCTGCTTTTCTATGAAGTAATCTAAAACACCTGCCGTAAAAGAACATCTTGCTCCCCCGCCTTCAAGTATCAAAGAAACTTTTTTATTATTCATTTTATCACCTATCCTATTTAAGTTTCGTTGTACTTATATAATCTGGAGTATCCATCCTCATGACGTATTATAGTAATACTTCCATTTTCTGATTTTAGTTTAAAATATATATCAGGAGTATCAAATAATGCACACAAAAATGCCCTTATAACTCCATCATGAGTGATTATTAGGACACTTTCATCTTTCTTAATAAGATCATAATAAAGACTTTTAACTCTTTCTAAGAGCATTCTTTGACTTTCTCCCTCCGGTAAAATATAGTCGATAGGGTCATCATACCATTTACTAAAAATAGCGTCATATTCGTTTTGAGTATTATTTATAGAATAACCTTTTAAAATTCCAAAGTTAAACTCATTGGCTCTTTTATCCACTTTGATATTTGGTGATTCTATATCCATAATCTCAAGACTCTCTTTGGCTCTATCCATCTGACTTATAATTACCTTATCATACTTATAATTTCTTAAATTACGAGATGCTCTTTTCATTTGCTCCTTACCAAGTTCTGTAAGTACAGTATTATCTTCACTAAAACACTTATTGTGATTTGAAACTGTTTCTCCATGTCTAATTAAGATAATATCCATACTTTTATCCCCCATAATGTCAATAACGAAGTAATTTCACTAATTTCGATAGAAGCTCCTATTATGTCCCCCGTTATATAGGACAACTTTTTAATTGATTTATCCGCAATAATTCGAGAGGTTAATATTGCAATAAGTGTTGAAATTATATAAAATTTATTATATATAGCAAGTGTTATCATATAGAATATAAGTAAAATATATTCATTATGTCTAATTCTCGAATTAGACATAATGCTTGCAAGACCGGTGGACGGAGTTTTGTAATTATTTAATACATGTAAACCGGCAAACCTAGAATTTGTTATTGCTATTACAATAAATACGGGATAGATCGAAACAGAAATATAAAGAGAATATTTTGCCAAAATCAAAAGTACTATTCCCATCACACCAAACATTCCAAGTCTGCTATCTTTCATGATTTCTTGAGTCTTTTCAGCAGAGTTTCCTCCAAGAAAACCATCAAGTGTATCTGCAAGACCATCAGCATGAAGGCCACCTGTAATCCAGAAATATATTAATATAGCAAGTATAGCCGAAATTCTAAACTCAGTAAAAGGAATGACTATAAAAGGTATACATGTTAAGATACCTATAAATAAACCCACTATTGGATAGAACATTAAAGAATTCTTTATGTTTTTTTTATTGAATTTTACCTGCTTATTAATTGGAATCCTTGTTAAAAACTGGATTGCCAAAATAAAGCCATTTATCATTTTACTTTTACCTCAATACCTGCAACCATGAAATAAACATCATCCGCTTTGTGAGCTAAGTATTTATTAACTCTCCCCTGGATATCTCTAAAATGTCTGGCTAATTTATTTTCAGGAACTATGGATAAACCTACTTCATTAGTTACCATTATTAAATTTAGATTCTTCATCCTTATCTCGGATATAAAACTATCTAATTTAAAAATAATACTCTTTTCAACTTCAATCATTATCTCATTCGTAATATTTTCATTATCATATGTCATATTAAACATAATATTTGATATAAGATTTGTTATATCATCCAGCAAGTAAGTTGCTTCTTTGCCAATACATAGAGTAACATTATCATTCTCCTCACAAGTTCTCCAAGCTTTAGGCCTCTGCTCCCTATGTTTCATAACTCTAAAAGCCATTTCATCATCAGTAATATTGGCGGTTGCAATATAGCAGACATCCGTTTGATCGATTATTAAATTTTCTGCGAACTCACTTTTCCCGCTTCTTGCACCACCAATTACCAATGTAATCATTATTTATCAAACTCATCCTTTAATATTTCATATAACATTTTTGCTTCTTCTTCAGTCATAGTGATTCCCTTGCTCATTTTTTTATGTTCCGGATCCCATTCTCTTATATCATATTTAGGATCTCTTTCGTTCCAGCTAACGAGATTAAATTCTTTTTTCCATCCTTTAGCATTTACCGAAAGGACACCTATTTGTTCTACAACTTCAAATTTAAATTCAGCCATTTTCTTCTCCTTAATTTGTATAGTTTTCTTCAATTGGTAATAGAGCTAAAAAAAGTTGTTCTAACTCACTTTTAATAGACTCTAAATCATGTATCGTCTGGTTTAGCTCAGTTTTTTTAGAATTTATTAACTTATTATCTTTAACTGATTCTATAACATTTACAGGGAGGTATTCTTCTAATGAATAAAGGTCCCCCTTATTTGTGTTTAAATTGTTTTCGACCATTGATTTATAACTTCTTGAATTCTCAACATACTCATCTTTCCAGTCAATTTTTGACCAAGTATTAAGTTTGCTCTTAGAATCGGGATGTAATGTTGATATAATCTTATAGATGTTTTGCATTAATTCTTCAGCATCTTTCAAAGTTTCATTATTCTCAATGTTTTTATGAATATCATTGATTTTATCTTTTATATAGTCAGCAAGTACACCTATAGAATAGAATTCTTCGTTTGTTACTTGAAATATATAATTAACATCAATCTTCAAACCCTCCGATAGCGATTCAGATAATAATTCTAAACTTCTATTAGTTTTTGTAAGTTCATATTCTAGCGCATATTTTTTTACCTCTAAAGGTCCAAACTCATATATATATTTAATTATTAACTCCACAATCATAATTTTAAATGAATTTTCTTTTAAATCGTTAACGCTACTTTGTTTTTTAGAAGTAAGATTTGTAGTATCTTTGTTGCTGCTAAACAGTTTATTCAATTCATCCACCTCCTACTCAATAGTATTTTATCATAAAAAGCTTTAAATATACACTTTATTAACAAGATTACATAAATTTGAAATCTTTTTTAGTATTTAACATGAAATATTGTATTTAATATAGAAAAGAATTACTATTTGTGATAATATATTTTAGAGGTGATTAATTTGAAAAAAAGTAATTTAGTTAGAATAGTTGCAACCATTCTTGCACTTATTATCTTGTTACCTGGTTTATTAGTCGTATTCAGATAAGATGCAAATTATTAATATAGAGTATGATAATTCCAAATCCCATTTTTTAGTCAAAGACGACGATGATAAGGAATATGTACTCAGTTATGAACAAGTCGAGGAGCTAGAACTTTCAGAAGGTAAAGAAATTGATTTTGACACCTATAAAAAATTATTCGATTATTCCTCTTATAACTCTAATAGAATGCTTGCTTTTAAATACGCAAGTAAGAGAATTATATCTACTCATCAATTAGAGAATTATTTAGTACGTAAAGAAGTTAAAGATGAAATAATATATCAGATTATATCTGAGTTTGTTGATATAGGTTTGATCGATGACATTGCTTTTATTAAAGATTTTATAGATTATAAAAAACAAATAAATAAAATGTCGAGAAGAATGATAAGGTATCAATTAAAAGGGTTAGGGTTTAATGACTCTATCATTGATGAACATTTGAAAAGTTATTCTGATGATGAAGAATTTGAGATCGCAGTAGAATTGTTTAATTTTAAATATCATAATATTCCTTTAGATGATTATAAAGACAAAAACAAAGCATATCATTATCTTTATAGAAAAGGGTTTAGCTCTGATATCATAAATAGAGTATTTAATGAAGTAGGTATAGAATGAAGTATTTTGTGTATATTTTAAAATGTTCTGATAATACATTGTATACAGGTATTACCAACGATTTAATCAATAGATTAAAAACACATAATGAAGGAAAAGCTTCAAAATATACAAGAGGTAGAACTCCAGTTTGTTATTCATATATAGAACAAATATCAAATGTTGGATCTGCACTAAAACGCGAGAGATCAATAAAAAAATTACCAAAAGTAAAAAAGTTGGAATTAATTGAATCAAACAAAAACCAAATCAGAACACTATATAAAGAAGGGCTGGAGAGTATATAACTCCAGCCTTAACTATTTGTTATTAATGTGGATAAATAAAGTTAATTGGCACAATCTCCTGATTTCTTAATGTCTCTTCCCAAACTGAAGTCTGTTCTCCTTGTACCCATTGAGCCATAATAATTCTATCCGTTTCATTTATTCTAGCGGATAAGAAACTTTCATTAGATATTATTCCGTTTTCTAAATCATATGCAAGTAACTCATTGCTATTTTGTACAACTAACATACTTTCATCCGGAGATGAATATGCATCAATCGCACCGGGAAGTTTATTTTTAATCGATTCCCAAGGAACTGAAAGAGTGTCGTTTTCAATGATATCTATGGTTGGGATTAAGGAAACTCTGTATTCCCTAGTTTGTAGGTTACTATTATGTTTCAAAACAATATTAGAAATAAAGTTCCATCTATCATTAGTTCTTTTTATACCAATATTATTTGTTTTGTTTAATTCAAGGATGTTTCCTTCTATAGTGGTCCCACTAAGAGCTTTAACAGTATCATCTCTAAAAGTTTGAACTCCGGTTTCTCCCGCTATTTCCATAACATCTATTTTATTATTATCCGCAAGCGAATTCAGATTGAATATACCATAAGTTCTGTCTGAACTTATATAATTATATATTTCCAATGATACATAATCTTTACCAAGATAAGTTATTGAGCTGTTATTCTTGTCTCCAAGTAGATACCTATTACTATTAGTGTTTTCCACGGCCAGAGGGTTTGCAAACAGTACATCTCTAGATCCGTTTTCATCAACGATATGTTCTTGCCCAACCATCCAAAAACCTGTATTTCTAGGAAGAAGAAGATTTTTAATGGAATAGATTACAGGTTCTTTATTCGATGTTTTTCTAATCATAACAGTTTTATAGGTATAGTAACTGTTACCTTGTTGGTCCTTCCTTGGTGTTTTGATACCGAGCAGTACTGCTGTATCACTTCTTTTATTATTTTTATCATTTTCGCTTGATACTTCAGTTTTACTTAGTTCTCTAGCTTCTGCTATGATTTCTTTTGATACATTATTGTCAACTTTGTCAAATATAAACAGAATTCCATCGTATAAAAAAGCAATCTTTTCTTCACTTAATACGAGAATATCCTGATAGAAGTATTGACCATCTGTTACTGTTAATATTGATCCTTCTCCATCAATTATATCAGTATTAATGGAACCCTTTAAAGAATCTTTCATAAATTCATTATAATTGATATACCTTGTTTTAAAACTAGGATTAGTAGTAAACCTATTTTGAAATTTAACTAATTCATCTGAAATATAAAACCAGTTAGCATTATTATATTTTTCAATAATGTCTTGTTCAATGCTATCAGGCACTAATTTCTCAGCAATCTTCCAGGTTCCCTCTATAATCATTTTATTATTTTGTGGTTTTATAATATCGTCAGTTATTCCATCAAATTTTATTCTTTCTACCAAAGTGGAACATGATGTTAATACTACGCATAATAATATTAGAATACTTAATTTAATGCTTTTCTTCATATTTATCATCACCTTTTGGTAATTTAACAGCAATCTTTGTACCTTCGCCTATCTTACTTTCAATTATCATCTTTCCATCATGTAGTTTTACAATCTCCTCGCAGATAGAAAGTCCTAGGCCTGTATGAGAATTGCTATCCCTTCCTTTATAAAACTTCCCTGTAATTAAGGCAATCTCTTCAGAATCAATTCCAATTCCGGTATCTATTACTTCTATGATTGCCTCATTTTCCTTTTCAAAAAGATTGGTAATTATTACACCTTCATTGTCTGTAAACTTTAAGGAATTGTCCAGTAAATTTATCAGTACTTGTCGAATTCTATTTTTATCTACAAAAGCTGTTATATTTTCCGAATCATAATTAATTATCATATTTATACCGGAATTAACTGCCCTAGGAGTTAACTGTTTATTGATAGATTTAACTATAGGAGTGAGATTCACCATCTCTTTATTAAGTTCTATTCTTCCTGCGGTAAATCTCGAAAAGTCTAAAAGTTCCTCAACCATTGTTTTTAGCCTGTCTGATTCTTTTTCTATTATTATCAATCCCTCTTTAAGGATTGTTTCTTCATCGACTTCATCTTGTAATGTTACCGCCCATCCCTTTATAGATGTAAGAGGAGTTCGGAGTTCATGAGAAATCGAAGAAATAAAGTCATTTTTTAGTTGTTCTTTCTTATTAATGTTCTCAGTTATAAAGTTCATAGTACTAGCAAGTTTTCCTATTTCATCATTGCTTTTTTCGTCTGCTCGTTCTTCAAACTTACCTTCCGCCAACTTCTCTGCAACTTCTGTAAGCTCATTTATTGGTTTTACAATTGAATTAGCAATTAGAAAACTTATTACTATCATCGCTCCTGTTAAGACCACGCCAAATATAGCAAATATTACATTTCGCCTAGCTATAATATTATCTATCCTTTTAAGCGATGTAATAAGTCTTATAATGCCTACTTGTTCTGTTCTATTATACAATGGCACAGAATAAGACATTACATTATAATCATCATAAAAAGGAGTGTGAACGCTTCTACCTTCTTTACCACCGCGTGCACTTGTAACGTCTTCAGTCTCTATTATTTGTCCTACTGAAGTTGTTCCAATATTATCTAAAAGTACTCTCCCTGCATTATCTAAAACTTGAACTTGAGATACATTTTGTCTATAATATTGATCTCTATCACTCAGGATGGCTTGTTCTAAACTAATATCAGATTGATATGACAAATATAACTCAGCACTATACTTTGCCTGGCTTCTTAGCATACCCTCCACTGTAGAATAGTAGTAATATCTTACTGAGTACATCAGGAAAAGTTCAAAAATAAAAATGGATATTATAAATAGAAACAGGTAATTTCCAACTATTTTATTTTTTATACTTGATCTAAATGGCTTTTTATTTAGTTTTGCTTCCACCTATAACCAATCCCCCAAACGGTTTCTAAGTATTCTGGCTTGCTAGGATCATCTTCGATTTTTGCACGAATTCTTCTAATATTTACATCGACAATCTTTGTTTCACCCATATAATCAGGACCCCAGGTTAAATCCAGTAGTTCACTTCTACTAAATGCTTTGCCAGGATTAGATATAAAAAGATTGATAATCGTTAGTTCTGTGGGGGTCAATTCTATTTCTACATTGTTTTTATAGAAAGACCTTGAATACCTATCAAGTTTAAATGGCCCATCTGCAATTTCATCCTCGCTTTTAACTTCTACATCCAGTCTTCTTATCAATGATTTAATTCTAAGTATTAACTCTTTTGGATTAAAAGGCTTAACCATGTAATCATCAGTCCCACTCTCAAGACCAATAATCTTATCGACATCTTGTGTCTTCGCTGTAAGCATTATTATACCTAATTTTGGATACTCGGACCTAATTATCTTACAAACCTCATATCCATCAATGCCCGGTAACATGATATCAAGCACGACAAGATCAGGATTTTCAGTTCTAACTAGCTCAACACCTTTCTCGCCGGTTTCTGCTTCAATTACTTCAAAACCTTCTCTCTCAAGATTTATTTTTGTAAATTTTCTTATACTATCTTCGTCTTCAACTAATAATATTTTCCTTTTCATAAATACCTCGCTTATCTAATCTATAATATTAAATACACTTTTTGCTGCACCTATTATACCAGAATCATTTTGGTATTTTGCAGGTAGTATTTGTAAACCTTCGGGTCTATTGGCTTTCTCAGTAAATTTTTGTATTAACTGTACCCACCATTTATCTCTGGATTTAATAAAACCACCACCTATTATTATACCCTCGGGGTCAAAACAATTTTTTAAAGAAACCATAAATGTAGCAAGATCATCGACATATTTGTTTAACGATTCTTCTGCTGATACGTCTACACCTACTTGTTCCATAACCTCATAACTCGTTTTATTAAATGATGTAAGTTCCTTATAATTTATTGAAAGAGCTGACCCTGCAATGTATTTCTCTGCGCATCCATCTTGACCGCAATTACATGATCTTCCGTTTGGATATAGAATCATATGTCCTAATTCTGCACCTTGATAATTGACACCATGCCATAAGCCCATATCTTCGTGGTAAATCGCTCCGCCGAGTCCTGTACCCAGTGTTAACATGACAAAACTTTTTAAATCTTTCCCGGCTCCTACCCACTTCTCACATAGGGCAGCCATATTTGCGTCATTTTCAATTCTTAATATCTTGTCAGGGAAATAAGATTTAAAAGCATCATACATATTTAGACCGGTCCAACCCTCAATATTTCCGGCAAATTCAACTATTCCTTCATCAGAATTAATAAACCCTGGTGAGGTGATACCAATTCCAAGTACATCGGGTTCAATGATAGTATTTACAGCATCAACTATTCTTTTTATAACTACCTCTCTACCTTTGTCAGCTTGTGTTTCTATAGTGGTGCTATTTAAAATTACACCATTTTCATCTACGATACCAGCACTTATTTTAGTGCCCCCTAGATCAACTCCTATTACTTTTTTCATAGCGTCCTCCTATTTTACTTTTTATTAGATGCTTTACCTATGAACTCTCTTAAAATTGAGTTTTGTGGAACAACACTATCATCTTCTATAATCTTAAAGTAATTTAAAAATCTTTGAAGTCTTTTAACGTCTTTATAACACTCATAGCTATCATCAATATTACTAAACAACTCCATTACATTACTTTTTAAAATTGAAATCTCATAAATAAGCGCCGAATCTAAATGGAAATTTGCTTCATCTTGAAACGGGAAAATCCATTTTTCTTCGCCTTTACGGACTGACTTCCATAGTTCAAAAGTTTCTACTGCAGAATAACCTCTAAAGTTATGATCTCTTACTATACGCCTTAGAAGTCTTACATCAGTTGCTGATATTCTATTGTGTTTGTCCAGATTAAGCTGAGTAAGTGCACTGATGTATATTTTAAATTTATTTTTGTCAGGTACATCTTTTGTAAGTTTAGGGTTTAATGCATGTATACCTTCGATTATTATCGGATGATCAGCATCCGTAAATACGTAGTTTTCTGACATCTCTCTTTTACCTGTATGAAAATTATAACGAGGCAGTTGTATAGTCTTGCCATCTAGTAATGCTAATAAATCGTTATTGAAATATTCTATATCTACAGCATTAATAGTTTCAAAGTCCAGATTTCCATTCTCATCTTTAGGGGTTTTATCTCTTTCTAGAAAATAATCATCTACAGATATAGACATAGGCCTTTTACCACGAACTGCCATTTGCACGCCAAGTCTATGTGCAGTAGTGGTCTTACCTGATGAACTTGGCCCTGCAATCAATATAAAATTGATTTCATCATCAGCAACAATTTCGTCTGCAACCTGTGATATCTTATTCTCAAAATATGTTTCTGAAACTTCAATTAAATACTCATAATCACCTTCCATAATTGCTTTATTAAGGTTTGAGACATAACCAATACCTAAAAGATCGGTCCAACGTTTTGAATTAGAAAATACTTTTGCTAAGCTTCTTTCTTCATAAAATTCCGGGACTTTATCTTCACTTTTTGGAGAAGGAAACATCATTACAAGACCAGGATAATATAATTTCAAATAAAAATCTTTAGCAAATGCAGTTGTAGGAGCCAGATAACCATGGAAAGAAAAAACATAGTCATCAACATAGTAAATATCTACATTTTCTATCTCTAGTGTTTCTAAAAGAGATGTTTTTTCTACATATCCTTCTGCTGTGAATAATTTCAAAGCAGTTTTTTTATCTACCTGGGTTCTCTCAATTGGTATATCAGCCTCGATAATTTCTCTCATATACATAGTTAGCTTGGTTACAAATTCATTATTAACATCCGGTCCATTTAAGAACTCTACATAAAGTCCGCCACCTATAAAATGCTCCACTTCAAGTAAACAATCCGGATCTATCTTTTTCAATGCCAGTGCAAGTACCAAAGTCATAGTTCTTGTCAAAATCTTATAACCATCATCCGTTGAAGCAGTTAATAGCTCGATCTTATCTCCATCTGATACTCTTTGATTTAGATTATAAACAGTATTATTTACTATAGCACCAAAAAACTTATGATAAGTATCAGGATATAATTTAATGAGTAAATCTAGAATTTTTTCACCGTTATATTTTACTTTTTTATCATTTATTATTACATTCATAAATTCCTCCAAATAGATTCATCTCTAATTCTTTATTGTAATATTTTGAATCCAAACAAAAAACACTTCCGTTTAGATAATCTAAATCACCGGATAGTCCATTTAACTTAAGTTTGTAGGCTATTAAGTACTGATTATCAAGATTATATTCTGTTCTAAATCTTGAGTTTATATCTTTTCTACCATATTTTCGATCTCCTATTATAGGGTGTCCGATATATGAAAGATGCGCCCTAATTTGGTGTGTCCTTCCGGTAATAAGTTCTGCTTCTATTAAAGAGTATGCTGATTTTTGAAAAATAGGTCTTATAATAGTTTCGGCATCAATACCATCATTGTCTATATTCATTCTATTTTTAATATCTGATTTTAGAAGTGATTTATTAATGAGTATGGTTTTGTCTATTTTCCCATATACAATAGTCCTATATACTCTTTCTATTGTCCTGTTTTTTATTGCTAAGTTAATATTTTGAAGGGAATTACTGTTCTTGCAACCAATCAGCATTCCTGAGGTGTTTCTGTCTAGCCTGTTTGCAAAAGCAGGTACAAAAGATTTCTCTATTCTAGGTACATACTCCCCTTTCGCTATTAAATTTGCTATATACGCATCTAAAAGTGTCTTCCCATAATCTGAAGTAGATGCTGGATGCGTTAATATTCCGGACTTTTTGTATAACACACTTATGTTTTCATCATCATATATATAATTAATTTCGATTCCTGATTTATTCTTAAACTCTTTTTTATCTATATATTTATCTAACACTTCATCATAAACGTATATATTTATTATATCACCGGTTTTTAACATATAATCCGGAGAAGTTCTTTTTTTATTTACTTTTACTTTTTTTGTCCTTATGTATTTTTGTATTAAGGACTGTGGAGCTTTGTTTAGATATTTGTTTAAAAACCGATCAACTCTTTGATTATTATCATTTAATTCAATTATTATTTCTCGCACATTTCTCTCCAATCATTTTTGTGGTATAATCTTAACTGTGTAATATTATTATACAACATATTAACATTATGTTCATTATTGGGGTGATATTATGAAATTTTTAAACTGGATGATAGACACGGTTTATGACCTTTTCGAATATTTAATTATGTTAGCAGTTGTTTTAATTGCAGTATTTGTTATTTTTTGGAGATTAGATGGTTTGTTTGGAAATACATTATCTATTGTATCTAAGCCGGGTCAAGTGATAGAAAGTACAATTCAAACTACAAAAGAAAGTGTTAGTCAAATTTTAAATTCGACTTCTTTAGAGGGAGAAACATTAGAAGTTAATATTCCTAAAGGAACAGGCAGCGAAGGAATAGCTAATATACTTTTTGAGTACGAGCTAATTAAGGATAAAGTAGCATTTGTAGAAAAACTTGATTCTGAATTTAATACCGAAAATCTTCCTTCAGGAAGTTTCGAGTTTAAGATAGGAAATTCTGAAGAAGAAATAATTGAAATATTAAAAGGCAAGTAATATTAAAGGCATCTAATTTAGATGCCTTTTAATAACCACTATTTACATAACTGTCTATAATAGATTTTCTTGGCATTTCATCATAAACATTTAAACCAATAAGTTCTTTTTTGACTTCATTGTTAATACTATGAAGAACTGCTCTTTCAAAGTCTAATATAACAATTTCAAATAAATTATTTAGGTTATTAGATAAAAGTTCAACCGGATAGGAAATTATAGATTCTCTATCAATAATTTTCAAAAGACTAAGTATAACTTTATCTTTTTCGATATAATAATTTCTAATTTTATTTTTATTTATTTCTTCTAAACGTCTATGCCTTTTACCTCTCCCGGTGCCTTCAACCTTTAATCTGTAATACTTAGCCATGACATTATAATATTGATAATTATAAAGACATTTTTCAATACTATTTAAAATTTGAAATGGTTTCATATGTAAGTTTTCAATCAACATATAATTCTCAAGAATAAATTCTTTTTTACTAAGTGCACCACTCTCCAGCTCATCAATTAATTTATTTCTATTATTAAAAAATTCTTCTAATATTTTTTTATCGTAATCGTACAAGTCTATATCACCATTAAAATAGTAAGAGCATCTTTGAAGGGTACTCCTCATCGATGCTCTAATTCCATTAAACTTCTAGTTCAACAGAGTTTTCTCTAAACTCTTCAGGCAACTCTTCCATGGTCTTATTCATACCCATTAAGAATTCAACATTAAACTCTTTAGAAATTTTATTTAGTCTTTCAACCAAAACAACAAAAGTATCTAAATTAAAATTGATAATATCATAAATACCATCAATATATATTTTCTCGATATCATAATCTCTTGAAATTATCCCACAAAGAAAACCATAAAGTTCTTTAGAATTAGAAATATCAAAATCTCTAGCATTGATTAGTCTAACAGTATGATCAAGTGTGAAAATATGAGAATCGTCAGTATCAATAAAAGCTATATTCCCATGTCCTTCCGCTTTATCCTTGTTAGCTCCATCAATTAACCATTTAGTTTTACCACTACCTTCAGGACCTAATACAAATTTTACCAATTAAATCTCCACCTTTCGATTATTTTTTATAGTTTAGCTTACTTATTATTATACCTCTTTTGGCTCTAAATAATCAAATAAATCACCTTGATAATAATTTTTCATTTCCATGATTTCAATGATTTCATCTCTTATTTTCCACCAACTTGTCGACCAATTAGAAAATAAGCTTTCCTCAAGAGGTGACCTGCCTATTAATCGTTGTACTACGATTTCGGGATCTAAATATCTCAAAAAACATATAACTCGATTCACATACTCATCTTTACTAATTACTTTAATCTCCCCGTTTAGGTATTGATCGCCTAGAACAGTATTTTTCAATATATAAAGAGCATGAAGTTTAACTTGATCTATTTTTAATGCAGATAGAACTTTTGCTGTTTCTATTACATCTAATATTTCTTCTCCTGGTAAACCAACAAGCACATGCGTGCACATTTGGATTCCATATCGTTTGGCTCTAATAACTGCATCAATAAATTCAGCAAGTCCATGTTCTCTGTTTATAGAATTTAATATTTTATAATTCACAGTTTGCAAACCAATTTCTAGCACAATATCAATATCATGTTTTATTCTAATAGAATACAAAAATTCTAACTGTTTGTTAGTAATACAATCTGGTCTAGTTGAAATATATATAGCTACTATATCATCAGTTACTGCTGCCTTTATGGTCTCCACAAAGACACTAAATTCCATATAGGTATTCGTATAGTTTTGAAAATACGCTATAAATTTGTTAGCATTATACTTTTTTGAAATATAATTTTTATTCTTATTTAATTGTTCTATTACACTTAAAGAAGGGTCTAAATTTTCAAAAGAGCCGCCTTCCTCTCCGCAAAAATGACAACCAGTATTACTAATTCTGTTAGGGCATGTACCTTTTAACTTAATCGGAAGTTTATATACTTTTTGTCCGTATTTATTTAATAAATAATTTGAATAAAGTGTATATCTAGAGTTCATTAATAATAAAATTCAGCACATCTTGTGCATGACCTTTGGATTTAACTTTTCTGAATTCTTTAATTAACTCTCCATCACTGTTAAATACAAATGTGGATCTTTCCGTTCCAAGGCCAATCTTCCCGAACACATTCTTCTCTTTAATCACATCAAACTCTTTATGAAGTAAGCCTTCCGGATCACTTAAAAGCTCTACTTCCAAATCTCTTTTACTGATAAAATTCTGATGAGATTTAATTGAATCCTTACTGATTCCTACGACCTCAGTATTATACTTTTTAAATTCATCTAATAGGCCCGTAAATTCAGTAGCTTCATTTGTGCATCCAGGTGTATTATCTTTTGGATAAAAAAACAAGACTAAGTTCTTTCCTAGATAAGAGTCTAAACTCTTTAGTTCTTCGTCTTGATTGTGTAATTGTATCTTTTTCATTTTTCCTCCAATACCGGGAATAATTTTTTTAATTCGTAAAATATCCCATCTTCATCGTTTGAATAATCAGATATATAGTCAGCTTCGAGCTTTACTATTTCTTGACCATTTCTCATAGCGATACCTATACCTACATTATTTAACATGGTGATGTCATTGACTTCATCCCCAAATGCGATAATTTCTTTTGTGTCAATGTTTAATTGCTCAGACAGTTTACTTATTGCCGACCATTTACAAACGGACTCATCCATGACTTCTAAAATCCCATGATTGGATTGTCCTGATGTCATTATATGAGTGTTAATTAAACCATTATATTTATCCACAATCTTCTTTTCTAAAATTTCAAGTACTTTATATTCGTCTGAAAAAACAACTGAAAGTACAGAATTTATTTCCGAAGTAGATTTAATGTGTTTGATTCTATTTAAGTCTCTAACTATAGTATTTTCAAATGCATCTAGATTTTCATGTTCAAAAACTAATAAATCCGAACCCTCTTCTAAAGCATCTACATATACAAGAGCATCCAAATCATAATCAAGACCAAGTTTAACTATTTCAGAAGAAATCCCATTATCAAGATATTTTGTGTATATAGACTTTTCTTTATATACGTCAAATATTGCAGCACCATTATTTGCGATGATTATCCTCTCATCAGTCAATCCATAAGTCAATACCTTGGCAAAGTCATAATGTCTTCCAGTTGCAATTACAATTTGGATACCCATATCCGATAGTTTATTTAATATATCGGCAGTATTGATATCAATGCTCTTATCTGATCTTAGTAATGTTCCATCTAAATCTAAACAGATCATTTTATACAAGTTACCACCTCGATTGGAGATTAATCTTCTTCTCCATCATCACCAAATATTTCAAAAAACACTTCAGAAACTGCATCAAACTCTTCATCAGTTTCTATATTTTCTAAAGTAAAATCTCCACTATCGTTATCATTTTCTAAGTATCTATATAATAGAACTTGTTCATCATCTATAGAGACAAGGGCAATGTATTCTTTGTCATCATGTTCAAAGATTCCAAGTACCACACATTCAAGTTCCGAATCATCGTTTAATGTCAGAACGATAGTTTCTATATCTTCAAAATCATTTTCAAAGTGAACGTGGTCATGATCATGGTCACAGCCCTGATCGGTACAATGGTCATGATTAAGAATTTTATCGTCGTTGTTCTTCATAGTTAAGCCTCCTTTATTTATTGTACATACTTATTAATTACCCAATTTTTTTAATTCTATACAAGAAATAATAAAAAGCAGTTATTTAATAGAATTTTTCAACCTTATAATCTTTTTGTAATTCAATAGTTTTATTTAGATAAATCTCTTGTTGTTTGATTGCAGTATATTGCTTAGTAAGTTCTGGTTTTGCTTCTTCAAAGCTAATAGTGCTAGGTTCTTTTCTATCAACAACTTTGATAATATGATATCCAAATTGAGTTTTTACCGGTTCTGATAGCTTTCCTAACTCGATTTCTTGACAAACTTCATCGAATTCTTTCACCATTTGTCCAGGACCAAAAGTTCCCAGATTGCCACCTTGTTCTTTGGATGGACATTTAGAGATTTCTTTAGCTATATCTTCAAATGATTCTCCACCATTAATTCTTTCAACTGCTTTTAGCGCCTCTTCTTCTGTATCTACTAATATATGTGAGGCTGTCATTTGCATTGGAGTACTAAAATGTTGTTTGTGAGATTCATAATACTCTTTTAATTCTTCATCGGTTATCTTTAAATCTTTGAATAGATTAGCCAATGCATATTGTTTTAATATATTTATTTTAGCAAGCTCCACTTCTTTTAAATATTCTTCGTCCTCATCCAATTTATTGGATTTAGCATCTAAATATAGTAACTCTTGATTAACTAGCTCATCAGTAATCTTAGCGAATCCTTCTTCATTACTGAATTGAATTCTTGCCTCAGGAGCAAGCATATTAATAAATCCTTGTACATCCTCTTGTTTAATTTCTACATCCTCTACTATTGCTCTAATGTTTTCCTTTGTCATACTATCCCCCACTTTATTTTATTTTAATTCCATTATTAATGAAAATAATTTTCTTTTCTTTATATAGTTTGCCTATAGCTTTTTTAAACGATGACTTACTTATTCCGAATTCTCTTCGAATGTCTGATGGATTACTTGAATCGTTATAAGGCAAATATCCATCATTTTTTTGTAATTTAATATATATTTTTTCTGCGTCGTCATCAATAACTTTGTATGCTCTATCTCTAAGAGAAAGATTTAACTTTCCATCATTAGTTACTGAGGTTACTCTTGCTTTTATATGTTCTCCTTCAGTTATTACACCTAGTATATCCTTATTGTGTATTAGTGCATCGTACTTATTGTCTACTGCTACAAATGCACCATAATCTCTATTTATACCATATATCGTACCTGTGACCCAATCATTTTTTTCATATATGTCACAAGGTTTTAAAAATTCTCTAATTCTCATAGTAGCACAAAGTCTTTTCGATTTGTCCTCATATAAACCGAAAAGATAGAACATACCTTTTTGAGGTTTAAATGTGACTTCTTGAAAAGGTAAAAATAGATCTTTATCGAGTCCCCAATCTAGAAAAATACCAACTTTAGTTATTTCTTTTACCTCCAAAGACTTTAGCTCACCAATTTCTATATATGGTTCTTTTTTTGTGGCAATAAATCGACCTTTTTCATTAAAAAGTATAAATACCTTAACAATACTTCCCACTTTTTCATTAACTAATTCATCGGCAGGAAGTATTATGTTTTGTTTATTGTCTGACTCAAGAAATGCACCCTCATTATTTATACTTTTAATCTTTAAATTATAGCTTTTACCAAGCATCATTTTCCTTCTTTCTTTATGACACATTTCATATAAGAATTAATAAAAGCGATGTTAACATCGCTTTTATTAAAATTTATCGAAATAAATTTTACTATCATCAATGCCTTTAGCATTAAGTGATTCTACTATAGAGTCAATCATTACAGGAGAACCACAAAGATATGCAGTATAATTACCATTTTCTTCAACATACTTTTCAATAGAGTTATTAACCCTTCCGGTATCTCCTTCCCATCCCATCTCTTCAGTAGTTCTTGATAGGGTAGGCATAAATTTAAAATCATATAATTGATCTTCAAGTTCTTTAAGTTCATCAACCAAGAAAAGATCTTCCGGTGTTTTTGCACCAAAGAAAAATCTAGCTTTTCTTTTAATATCATTATCTCTCATATGATAAAGTATAGAAAGTATTGGTGCCATTCCAGTGCCGGCAGCTACCAGAATCATATCACCACCATCATCTTCATTGTAATAGAAATCACCATAAGGTCCATTTATATTAACTGTATCATTTTCATTTAAATGATAATGTACATAAGTAGTCGCAATACCACCTGTATATCCAATTAATAGCTCTATATGGCCTTTGTCATTGGCTGAGGAAGCAATTGAGTATGCTCTATAAACCTCTTCGTCGTTGCCTTCATATGCCGGTGCTTTTAATTGAACATACTGTCCAGGTTTAAAGTTACATATTTCACCTTCAGGAAGTTCAAATCTAAGTTTCTTTATAGTTGGAGTCATTTGTTCTACACTGATAACTTTCGTATCATATTCTTTAACATTGAACAATTCTTCAGGTATTTTGATAGTAATATCTTCTTTAACCTTCAACTGGCAAGATAGCCTTGTATTATCCTTAAGTTCTTCATCTGTTAACCAAGGCGTTTCTGTAGCAAGTACCGGTCCACCACCTTCCAGTACTTTAACTTTACAATATCCACAAGTACCTTTACCTCCACATGCTGATGGTATAAATATCTTTTGATTTATTAGAGTAGATAAAAGAGATGAACCTGCTTCAATTGTCATCGGTTCTTCATCATTTATTTTTAGAGTAACTTCCCCATAATCAGCGATATAGCTATCAGCAAATGTAAGTAATACAGCTAAAATAGCTGATATAAGAGCAACAATTCCAACTGTTAATAGTATAGTATTCATATTTTGCCTCCTAAGATATCTGAACGATACCGGAGAATCCGATAAAAGCCATAGCCATTATTCCTGTGATTATAAGTGTTATACCTGATCCTCTTAATCCTGCAGGCAGTGTGTTTTCATTGATTCTCGATCTAATTCCTGCCATAGAAATAATTGCAAGTGCCCAGCCTACTCCTGAACCAAGTCCGAAGAAAGCCGTTTGTAAAAAATTATAACCTCTAATAACCATAAACAGCGATACCCCTAAGATTGCACAGTTTACAGTAATAAGTGGTAAAAATATTCCTAGTGCATAGTAAAGATTAGGTAAATATCTCTCTAGAATCATTTCGATTAATTGTACAAAGGCTGCTATGATTAATATGAAAATTATAAATCTTAAATACTCTAAGCCAAATGGCATAAGTACATAATGATATACAAAATAGTTTAGTATTGTAGTAAAAGTCAGAACAAATGTTACAGCGGTTCCAAGTCCAACAGCTGTTGGCACTTCTTTAGAAACTGCTATAAACGAACACATTCCTAAGAAGTTACTAAATATCATATTACTTGTAAAAATTGATGCAAAAAATATTACCATAGGATGTACTTCTATCATTTCGCACTAACCTCCTTCTCTTTAGAGATCTTGTATTCTGTTGCAACCCAAATAATGATTGCTAGTATAAAGAATGCTCCTGGAGGCATGATCATCATAGTCCATGCAGTCCAATTTGCAGGTGTAACATTAAAACCGAATAATGTTCCAAACCCTAAGAACTCTCTTACAACTGCAATTATCATTAAAACAACCGTATAACCTAATCCTGCAGCTGCACCATCTACCATTGATGCTAAAGGTGCATTTGAGATTGCAAAAGCTTCTGCTCTTCCCATTATAATACAGTTTGTGATTATAAGCCCTACATATGGTCCTAACGCTTTACTCATGTCAGGCATATAAGCCTGAAGAAATATATCTACAATGATTACATATACTGAAATTATCAGTACTTGCACCATCATTCTTATATGTCCAGGAGTTCTATCTTTTAAAAGAGATACTGTGAACGATGATAGAGCAGTTACAAATGTAAGTGCAATACCCATAATTAATGAGTTAAGCATAAGGTTTGTAACAGCAAGAGCAGAACATATACCTATAACTTGAAAGATGATTGGATTTTCTGCTAATAATCCATCATTCATAATCTTCTTAGCATTTAACTTTTTTGCCATTATTCTACTCCCCCTCCATCTATAAATTCAATTAGATCTTGATTGAGCATATTCTTAACAAAAGTCGAAGTTTGCGTTGCTCCTGCAATTGCATCGACATTGCCGCCACTAGCAGGTCTATTGATAATAATTTCATCACCAACTCTATTAGTGACATCTACATCTCTAAATTGCTCTTTATATGGAGCTTCTCCAATCCTACCACCAAGTCCTGGAGTTTCAGATTGATTAATAAATTCGATTCCTGTTATATGTTTTAATTCCTTATCTACTCCAATATAGCCATCTATGCTTCCCCATAGACCAGGACCATTAAACGGTACGGCATAAGCCTTAGTTTCTCCGTTCTCTTTTAAAACATATACTATTTGATCATCTTTGTAAGATTTTTCTTCAATATTGTTTTCGAATTTTTTTGTAACCTCTTCTTCAGAATCATTCTCATCTAACATATCAAAAACATAAAGAATCTTTCTTCTTAAGTCTAATTCTTTATTCCTTTGTATTGCTTCAACGGTAGATTGATTTAGAAATGCTAAAACTAAAGTAAAAACAGCAGTTACTAACACCATAAAAATTACTGGGTACACAAATGATTTCTTTTTCATTATGCTGTCACCTCTTTTTTCTCTTTAGCTTTTTGTTTTTGAGCTCTCACTGCATAATCAATAATTGGTGCAAATGTATTTCCTATTAAAATTGCAAACATAACTCCACCGGAGAAAAGCGCAAAACCTCTAATTATTACAGTTACAATTCCAATTAATAGTCCATAAATCCATTTACCAATAGGCGTCTTAGCAGCTGATATAGGGTCAGTAGCCATAAATACAGTACCAAATATAAATCCTCCTAGTAACATTCCAACTAAAGGATTAGGTACGGTTTCAACGCCCATAGCGTTAAAAATTAATGTAATAACAGTAAAACCAATAACTGATCCCGCCATAATTTGCCATGAAGCAACTTTTTTATAAATTAAGTAAGCTGCACATAATAGAATAAGTATTTTACTCGTCTCACCTATAACTCCTGGTACATTACCAAGAAACAATTCAGTTATAGATGTACTTCCACCTTCATTTCTAAATAGTAGCATAGGTGTAGCAGTAGAAACAGTGTCAATTTGCTCATATATCCATGTACCAAATCCACCTGGAAAATCACCTAATTTAGCAAATCCATTCCAATGAATTGTCAATGGTTCAGGAAAGTTAATATAAACAAATGCTCTTCCTACTATAGCAGGATTGAATATATTTTTTCCAAAACCTCCAAAAACCATCTTTCCAAAAAATACACCAAAGATAATACCAATTACTGACATCCACATTGGAAGTGATACCGGCAATGTCATTGTATATAGAATAGCTGTTACTAATACAGCTTCTGAAATTTTGCTTTTTTTATAAATATATTTTTCACATACATATTCCGTAATTATAGCAAATACAATATTAATGACTGTTAACGCCAGAACCCTAAGTCCTTGAAAATAAATAGAAACTAGTAAGATTGGTATTAATGAAATTAGAACTGTCCTCATCATTTTTTGTTTTAAAAATAACTTCTCAATAAACTCCATATCGTCCCTCCTATCTTATGTTTATAATTTTCTTATACGACTGTGAAATAAGTGGAGAACTAAATAAATATCTCCCTGTCATCTCATTTGTTATAATGGGTATATCATAGAGTACAGAAACTCTAAGTAAAGCTTTTACGTCGGGGTCATGAGGCTGTGCTTCTAACGGATCCCAAAAAAAGATCAGAATATCTATCTCGTTAGTAGCTATTTTAGCACCTATCTGCAAATCACCACCTAATGGCCCACTTAAGTAACCATTAACTTTAAGCCCAGTCTTTTCTTCTACGAGTTTAGATGTAGTACCGGTACCGCATAAATCATGATTAGATAATAGGTTTACATATTTAGTTAAAAAATCTATAAGTTCATCTTTCCTATTATCATGTGCGACAATTGCGATTTTCTTTCTTTCCGGTATTTCAATCCAAGATGTTCTATATTTGGGTTTTATATTTGTGATATTATCACCTCTTTAAAATTGTTAAGGAAGTTAGATTAATTTTTCATAAGTGAAGCCTTCCCCTAATACTTCATTAACATTTTTTATAATAACAAATGCACTAGGATCAACTTTTTTAATGTAAAGCTTAGCTTTAATATACTCGTTTTTAGATAACACTGTATAAATTACATTTCTTGGTTGATATGAAAATCCACCCTCTGCATTATAGATAGTAGTCCCTCTTCCGATCTCCTTATTCAAATAAACATTTAATTCATTGAACTTGTCACTAATAATCATCATTTCAATTCTTGTATTAAATCCTGATATTACTTTACCAATTATAAAACTATTTATCATTATACCAAGTATAGAATACATTCCTATTTCTAGCCCGACAATATATGTAGCAACAAAAGTTATTGTCAAATCAGCAATCATTACTGCTGTACTTAAGGATATGTGATAGTATTTATTTAAAATCATCGCAACAATGTCAGTCCCGCCTGTAGATGCATTTTGGTTGAATACCAATCCAATTCCAAATCCTACTAGGACACCGCCAAAAATAAGATTTAGGAATATATTTTCTACAAGTGGTTCTGTAATAGGGTAAAATTGTTCGAAGATTCTGATAAATAGAGATAGCATGATACTAGAATAAATAGTCAATCCGCCAAACTCTCTTCCAATAAATACAAAGCCAAAAGCTAAAAGAACTATGTTGATTAAACCAATTGCAAGTGAAACAGGTAAAAACGGAAATAATGATTTAATAATTACAGTTAGTCCGGTAGTTCCACCTGGAGCGAGTTTTAAAGGAATCCATAAATAGTAAATTCCTACCGCGATTACAAAAACCGCCAATGTTATAAGTGCAATTCGTTTTACCTTTGAAAACATTAATGACCTCCACTATACTATTAATTATATCAAATATCTTATTAATAAGATATCCTTATACATAATAAAAGCTCAAATTTTAGTTAATCTATTGACTGAATCAATACGCCAGTACCTGAATGTAGTTTAATTTCAGCTTTGTTTTCTATTACAATATTAGAAACACCTAATGTTGTTCCAAAGGGAATCAACTTATTCTCTAATTCGTATTTAAAACCTTTTAAAGAGACAACGATTCCATCCAACCCTATAGGAATAAGTGAGTATTTATAATCATCTTTTTCAATTTCCATATTCGGATATATTAGTGAGATGATATTATTGTCATCTATTATTTTTACCTTATAACCATCAAGCGAATATCTAACTAATAGATGGATATTTGATAAACTATGGTCTATTCGACTGCCCATAGCTGCAAAAACTATAATATCTTTAAATCCCTGTTCTACAGCATATTCTATTGAAAGTTCTAAATCGGATGAATCCTTTTCTCTAGGATACTTTATTAGTTTTATGTTTGAATTATCAATGATAGATCGACCTATTTTTATTTCTTTTATAGAGTCTAAGTCGCCTATTAAAACGTCGGGCAATATACCAATTTCTTTAGCATTATCAAATCCCCCATCAGCACAAATAATAAAATCTGATCCCGTAATCATTGATTTGATTTTTTTACCACTTGGCATACTTCCTGCACCAAAAATTACTGCTTTAGCAGTTTCTTTCTCAATCATGATTATTGAAAATATCTTTATATTCTATAATTCTTTGAGTAATATCATTAGCACCAAAAACGTCAGATCCTGAGACAATCAGCTCTGCTCCTAACTCTATTACATTTTTAACATTGGTAGTTTTTATGCCTCCATCAACTTCAATTATAAAGTTAAGTTTTTTATTAGATTTTATATCTTTCAATTTGCTAATCTTTTCATCCATTGTCTTTATATAAGACTGACCTCCAAATCCTGGATTTACAGACATAATCAACACTAAATCCAAATCCTCAATTATATAATCCAGAACATTTAAAGGTGTAGATGGATTTAATGATATTCCTGCTTTAACCCCGTAGGACTTAATTTGTTGAATCGTTCTATGTGGATGTTTGGTAGCTTCATAATGCACTGTTATGATATCAGCACCAGCGTCTACATAATCCTTTATATATCTTTCCGGTTTATCAACCATCAGATGCACATCGAATATCATATCAGTTAAACCTCTAATTGCCTTTATAACTCCAGGTCCATAACTAATATTTGGAACAAAATTACCGTCCATAATATCTAAATGTAAATAATTAATACCATTATCATTTAGTATCTTTATGTCCTTTGAAAGATTTGAAAAATCCGCAGAAAGCAGAGATGGTGCAAGTTCGATCATTTAATACCTCCGTGTTTTCTTTATTTCGTCAATAAATAGTAAGTAATTGTCGTAACGAGATTGGTGAATTTTAGAACCAATTTTTTCCTTTATTGCACAATTAGGCTCATTAATATGCATACAATCCAGAAATTGACATTCATCTGAATATTTTCTAAAATCAATAAAGTTTTTAGAGACTTCCTTTTCATCCATGATAAATTCCAGAGCAAGTGAGCTAAAGCCGGGAGTATCAAGAATATATGTGTTATGATTTAAAGGTATTAGTTCAATATGTCTTGTTGTGTGTCTGCCTCTTTCGGTTTTCACACTTACTTTTGATGTCTCAAGTTCTAATTTAGGATCTATGTGATTAATTAATGTTGATTTGCCAACACCAGAAGGACCTGAAACAGAAGTTGTTTTTCCTTGTAAAGACTCAACGAGTAAATCTAATCCCGACATATCTTCTTTACCTATAACAAAAACATTGTAGCCTATATTTTTGTAAATTTCAACATATTTATCTAATTCATTTTTCTTATTTAAATCAGACTTTGTAAAACAAATATTAGTATCTATACCATAATGTTCGGTCATAAGTAAATTTTTGTCAAGCAAATATGTATTTAACATCGGTTGCCTAATACTGAACACTATCAATGCACTATCAATATTAGCAACTGCAGGACGTAATAATTCATTTCTCCTTGGCATAATACTTTCTATATAACCACTACCATCTTCATCAGAAATTCTTAAAGTAACTCTGTCGCCTACTAAGGGAGTAATGTCTTTCTCCCTAAATAGGCCACGAGCTTTACAAGGTATAATACCTTCTTTTGTATCCACATAATATAGTCCACGGACTATCTTAATTATAGTTCCTTCCAAAAATTACCCCCTAGTCTTCATGTACCAATGAATCATCATAATAAACTTTAAAATGAGAGTTGGTAAAGTCTTTAAAATTTAACTCAAAACTTCCGTTTGATGATACATGATCACGTGAATATACTTCATACTCACTACCATCAGAAACTTTAGTAATCTTAAGATTAAATACTTCTTTACCTGATGGTGGTGTTATGTTGAATTTATAAAGTTTATACTCGCCTTCAACTCCGTTAGTAAGATCAATTGTACCTTCAGGAAGCCTTTCTTGATCATCCTCTATCGGTTCCTTACCCCTACTAATTATTAGGTCTACTGTAGTCTCTGGACTGAGATCGACTCCGGGATCATATGACTGCCACATGACGGTCCCTTCAGGATAGTCATTACTATATCGTCTTTCAATTTCACCTTTTACTAAACCAAGATTAACTAAACTTTGAACAGCAGAAGCCTCTGTTGAACCCAAAAGCGTTGGCATAGAAACTAACTTTTCTTCCTGACCTCGGCTCACCACAATTGATATTTTTGACTTTGAACTTACCATGTCACCTGGTGCAGGGTATTGATCAATAATTTTTCCTGCTTCTATGGTGTCATGATAAGCACTTTCTTGAGATTCGATAGCCAAACCTTTTGATCTAAGTAAGTTTTCTGCCTCGATTACTTCCTTATTTAATAAGTCAGGCATATCTAATTCTTGAACACCATCACTAATAACAATTTCTACAAAGCTATTTTCTTTTACCTTAGTATCAGGCGCAGGAGTTTGACTTATAACATATCCATTTGGAACATTTTCATTGTGTTTTCTTACAATATTTCTCTCTAACTTACTGTTCAGTAATAGTGTTAGAGCTTCTGCTTCTGATTTATTAACTACATCCGGTACTGAAACTGTACGCTGAAACATAGTATCGCCAAGATTCCTAAATATAAAAAACCCGGAGCTCACAACGATTAATGCCAGTATTATAGGCAATAATGTAGATCTAAAAAGACTCCTTTTCTTTTTAGCGACTTCTCGTCTCTCATTACTTCCTGAACTATATACTGCAACATTATCATTTTGATTTTGGTTTTGATTTGCTCGTTCTCTTCTAACTACCCGGTCAGTATCCGTTACAAGTCTTTTCTCAAATATATCTCTTGATTCTAATGCTTTGATTAAATTCCTAGCGTTAGAAAATCTATCCGCTGGTTGTTTTTCAAGACATCTCATTATAATATCGTTTATACGACCACTAACTTTTGGATTTAATTGAATAGGTTGAGTAACTTTATCTTGAATATGTTTTAAAGCAATACCCACTGAATTTTCAGCATCAAATGGAACTTGACCCGTAACCATTTCATACATCACTATTCCAAGGGAATAAATATCTGATTTATTGTCAATAAACTTCCCTTTAGCTTGTTCAGGTGATATATAATGCACTGTACCTAGAATCGATGATGTGTATGTTATAGTTGCGGAAGTTGAAATTCTAGCAATTCCAAAGTCCGTAACCTTTACAATTCCTTCATCCGTTATCATTATATTTTGTGGTTTAATATCTCTGTGTATTATGTTTTTCTTATGTGCAGCCTCTAGTGCAGCAGCGATTTGTTTAGAATAATCAACTGTTTCTTCATTAGATAGTACACCTTTCTCAACAATAATATCTTTTAGAGTTTTACCGTTTATATACTCCATAACAATATAATGTATACGTCTATCGTCAATTGCTTCTGAACCGACATCGTAAACATTAACTATATTGGGATGTGAAAGGCTGGCAGCTGATTGAGCTTCCATCTCAAATTTCCTTGAAAACTCAATATCTTCTACAAACTGATCTTTAAGGACCTTTACTGCAACTAGTCTTTTAAGAAGTAAATCTTCGGCTTTGTATACCAAAGCCATACCACCTACTCCAACACGTTCTATTAATCTATATCTTTCACCTAATGTAGTACCTATCATTATAAACTCACCTCTTTTCTGCTACAACAACTGTACTATTGTCATAGCCCCCAGAAGCATTACTCATTTCTATTAGCTTATTAGCTTTATCCGATGCATTGGAATTTTGCATTAGTACCGATTTTATCTTCTCATCATCGACACCATTTGTTAAACCATCACTACATAGAAGTAAAATATCGCCTGGAAGAACTTCATGTCTATGAAGATCAACAACAAGATTATAATCACCACCCAAAGCCCGTGTTATTATGTTTCTCTGTTTGTTTTCTTTCGCTTCAGCTGCGGTGAGTTCACCCGATTCTATTAGATCGTTTACTAATGAATGATCTCTTGTTAGTTGATTTATTTCTCCATCTCTGTATAAATAAACTCTGCTATCTCCTACATGACCAATATAAATGTAATTGTCCGTATAGACGACCGTATCACAAGTAGTCCCCATATTCGAATATTTAGGATCTGAGTTTGATTTTTTATTAATACTGTTGTTTGCATAAAGCATAGCTTCATTGACTAGCTGTAATTTATCTGTTTCCGATAAGAAATTATTTGATACGTAGTGTTCTATTGAGTCTATGGCAAGCTGTGAAGCAACTTCTCCAGCAAGATGTCCACCCATTCCATCTGCGACGATGAAAAGATGATAACCGTCAAATTCTTCTGCAAAAACACTATCCTCATTTAAGTCCCTATGCCTACCTATATCGGTTTTTTTACTATATTCCACCAATATCACCTCGTAAACTGTTCATACTTATTCCTTAATTGACCGCAAGCTGCTTCTATGTCCACGCCTTGTTTCCTTCTTATAGTAGAATTAATACCTAAATCATCAAGTTTTTCTTTAAATCTTTCTATATCTCTATCGTCTGTGGATTTGGCATGATACTCATCTATTTTGTTGAGCGGTATCAAATTAACGTGAGCATCTAGATCAACACACATAGATTTTAACGCTCTTGCATGATCAAAAGAATCGTTGTTATCTTTGATAATTACATACTCATAACTAATTCTTCTGTTTAGTTTTTCTTGATAATATATGAGTGCCTTCTTTAAATCCGTTAAACTATTTGCCTTAGCTATAGGCATTATAGCTTCTCTTTCTTTTTGTATTGCGTTATGAAGTGAAATAGCTAAATTTACTTGTAATTCAGAATCTGCTAATTTACGAATTCCATCGACTATACCACATGTTGATAAGGTAATATTTCTTATACCGGTATTATGACCTTCAGAGTCGTTGATTAGTTTAATAAATCGTATTACATTATCATAATTATCAAATGGTTCGCCAATTCCCATTAGAACAATATTATCTATTCTATTACCCATGTGGTTTTCTACTTCATACACCTGACTTAACATCTCAGATGCAGATAAGTTTCTTTTATAACCATTTTTAGTTGAAGCACAAAAAGCACATGACATCTTGCAACCAACTTGAGTTGAAATGCATATAGTATTATTGGCTTTTGATTCCATATAAACGGCTTCAATATAATGATTGTCATAGAGTCGAAATATATATTTTCTTGTTTTATCTAATTTGGATTTTATAACTTCTTCAATATTTATATTTCTGATTGTAGTAAACTCAAGTAGTTTTTCTCTTAAACTTTTAGAAAAAACCGTTATATCATTTATATTATTTTGTTTTTCTTGATGTATAAATTTAAATAATTGAGTAGCTCTAAACTTCTTCTCATCTATTGAATTAAACAAATTGATTAATTCATCCTTATACATACTTTTTAAATCTAATGTATTCAATATTTATCACCCCGTATAGTATAGCATACGTTTTTTATTCCTTTTCAATTTTTTTGAATTTCGCGATAAAAAACCCATCTGTATTATCAATATTATTAAACAGTTGAATTTTTGATATCTTGTTACCTTTATATAAAAATTCAGATTTTTCTAATCCAAGCTCATTAACGATAAATTCAACTTGATCATCATTTTCAAAATTTCCATATGTACATGTACTATAAACAAGTATCCCATTTGGTTTAAGATATAAAGCTGCATTTTCTAGTATTCTTTTTTGCAAATTAGAGAGACCTTGTATTAAATCCATGCTTCTTCTGTATCTTATTTCCGGCTTTCTAGTAATCAAACCCAAAGCCGAACATGGTGCATCGATTAAAATATAGTCAAATAATTCCTTAAAAGCAGGATAATAATTCGCAGCATCTAAGTTTTTTAAAGAGTAATTATTAAATCCAATTCTCTTAAAATTTTGAATTATTTTTTTATTTTTATCTTGATTAACGTCATTAACAAACAGTTTTCCATCCGGTCCAACTTTTTCTGCTATTTGAATTGATTTAGTACCTGGTGCTGCACATAAGTCCAGTACTGATGATCCTTTGATTGGATCAAGGATTTCTACTGCAAGAGTACTTCCTTCACCTTGAATGCTTATTAAGCCGTCCTTATAGTACTTATGATCCTGAACCGATAAGGGATTATATAATCTAATATTTGATCCAGAAACTATAGATTTTTCTGGTTTCATTCCTAATTTATAAAACTCATCATATACATCATCTAGATCTATACTACTTTTATTTACTCTTATAGTTAAAGGTAATTCATCGTAAAATGAGTTTAGTATGTCACTAGCGTCTTCTGGATACGACTCATTTAAGTAATTAATAATCTCCTTTGGAAGATTGTATTTCAATTCTTCAGATTCAATCTCTGATAAGGATGCTATTATACTTTCTTTCTGTCTTGCAATATTTCGTAAAAGCCCATTTACATATCCCGAAACATTCCATTTTATTAATTTTTTTGAGTGCTTTACCGCCTCATTGATGGATGCATGATCTGGTATGGAATCTAAAAATAGCATTTGATAAATTGCAATCCTTAGTACAATTAATATTTTTTTATCTATTTTAGTTAGTTTAGTTTTAGAGTTTTTCGAGATAACATAGTCTATGCTGTATTTCCTCTCTAAAACTCCAAGAACCAATTTACGTAATAAATTAAAATCTCTAATATTTTCAATATCTGCGTATTTATTTATTAATTCATCAGAATAGCCTTCTGAAAACTCTATTTTATAAAGTATTTCATAGGCTATTCTTCTGATGTTTTTTGTATTTAACATACTAATCTCTACGTCTTCCGGATATTGATATTAATCTTAGTAATTGAAGTACAGAAACTAGTGTAGCAGCTACATATGTCATTGCAGCAGCATTAAGGACCTTTCTAGAAGATCCGACCTCTTCTCTAGTAATAAAGCCTGTTTCCAGCTCGGTTAAAGCTCTTTTACTAGCATTAAATTCAACAGGTAAAGTTATTAATTGGAATAGTAATACAGCAATAAACATGTAAATACCGATATTTATAAGTACCGGCATACTCATAAATATCCCCGCCATGACAAGTATCCAAACTAGATTTCCACTTATAGCCGCTATGGGTGCTATAATAGATCTTAAGTTTAATGGAGCATAACCGGTAGCATGTTGTATAGCATGGCCAACCTCATGAGCTGCAACGCTGATTGAGGCAATAGAGGTTCCACCATATACTTCTTTTGACAATCTTACAACTCTAGTTCTCGGATCATAGTGATCTGATAATGATCCGGGTGTCATTTCTATTGGTATATCATATAAGCCTGCATTATCAAGAATTCTTCTTGCTACTTCAAATCCCCTTGCTCCTGAACTATTGGGAACACGTAAATATTTGTTGAAGGTACTACTTACCCTAAACTGTGCAAATGCTGAAATAGCAATCGCTATAATCATCAATAGATATGTTGAATCCATTCCATAATAAAAATTATTTCCATACATAAAATCACATCCTATTCTAGCATAATACTTTCAATCTCATTTCCTTTTAAATAAGCTTCAACTTTGGTTCTTTTTTTGCCTGGAAACTGTATCTCTTTCATAACCATGCAGCTATCCAAACAGTTAACATAAATGCCATCGTTATTAACTTTAATAATCATTCCCGGCTCATGTTCACCTATTTTTGAGATAAACTCAAAATCATGAAGCTTAACTGTTTGGTTCTCATAGTTAAAGAATAGCCCAGGCCATGGATAAAAAGCTCTATGTTTATTTTTTATTAAAGACGAACTGTCTCTAAAATCTATTTTACCCATTTCTTTAGTTATAAACCCAGTAAATGTTGCATCTTCGTGATTTTGAACAATCCTATTCTCATAGTGTTCCTCAAAATTGTTTAATGTCTCTATTAAGCATTTTCCTCCTAGTTTTGATAAGTCAAGGCTAAGAGTTTGATAATTATGTTCTTGTACTATATCCATTTTACAAATTTTTAAGATATCCCCAGAATCCATACCAGAATCTATTAGCATAATACTAACTCCAGTTTCAGAATCTCCATTAAGAAGAGCGTGATTTATAGGTGAAGCTCCCCTATACTTAGGAAGAATTGATGCATGAACATTTATTACAATATCTTTAAATGTTTTAAGAAAAGATTTACTTAAAAACTGTCCAAAAGCAACCACAACTATAAAATCCGGATTCACATCCTTGATTCTATTGATGGATTCTTCAGAATTTATATCATTTGTACCGAAGACGTTTAGATTATTCTCTATAGCATATTTTTTTACAGGAGCAGGTTCCATCTTTCCCCTACTCCTTTTTTTATCCGGCTGGGTAATTACAAGAGGAATCTCAATAATATCTTCACGGATAAGTGCCTCAAGTGGTCCGATTGCAAAATCAGGATTACCAACATATACAACTCTAATTTTCTTCATCTAAACTCTCATCTTCTTCTGATTCAGTATATTCTACTTCTTCTATAAAAATATCTTTGAATAATACACCATTTAAGTGATCAATCTCGTGACATATTACCCTTGCCATTAAATCTTCTGCTACTATTTTTTCTTGAACACCATCTCTTGAAAGGTATTCAACTTCGATTTGTTTTGGTCTTTTTACAGTTCCTCTAAATTCAGGTATAGAAAGGCAACCTTCGACAGCTATTTCCTCCCCATCTTCATTTAAAATCACAGGATTTATCATAGCGATAGGACCTTCGCCAATATCTAAAACTATTACTCTTCTTAATGTTCCAACCTGTGGTGCCGCGAGCCCTATACCTTGAGCTTCATTCATTGTTTCTATCATGTCATCTATCAGTATATTTATTTTCCCATCGATGTCTTTCACATCTCTTGATCTTTTCCTTAAGAGAGGATCACCATCAATTCTTATTTCTCTTAACGCCATATGCCCTCCTATTTAATATAATGAAATTGGATTTATCATAAAAAATATTTTATATCCATCTCCAATGAGTTCTCTATTTCTCAAAATTTTTTCTTCTACTACTTTTTTTATTAATTCTATATTCTCTTTCGTCTTTATTATTATATTAAATCTATAATTGTTTTTAATCCTTTCGATTACCGCAGGATTAGGTCCGATAATTTCATAATCCTTAGTATTTAAGTGAGTCATGAGAACTTTAATTATTTCAAAAGATCTCTTGGAAGCATTAAATCTGTTATGATGCATAACTCTGATTAGAAATAAATCATAAAAAGGTGGATACTTGTAGATTTCCCTGGTTTTTATTTCGTTTTCAAAAAAACCTTCATAGTCATGATTTTTTGCATGTATTATCGAGTAGTGATTTGGTTCATAAGTTTGAATTATAACCTTTCCTGCTTCAGCTCCTCTTCCTGCTCTACCTGCTACTTGAGTTAATAATTGAAAAGTTTTTTCTTGTGCTCTATAATCAGGCAGATTTAATGATAGATCTGCTGCAACTATTCCAACTACTGTGACATCTTTAAAATCAAATCCTTTAGATAGCATTTGTGTCCCTATTAATATATCTATTTCCTTATTCTTCATCAATTTATATACTTTTTGGTAACTTCCCTTTTTGCTCATAGTATCCATATCCATTCTAAATACCTTTGCATCCGGAAATTCTTCCTTAGTATATTCTTCAAGTCTTTGGGTTCCTGCACCAAATTCTTTAATCGCATTGCTGCCGCATGAAGGACATATTAGTGGTTTACTTGCAGTTTTTCCACAAAAATGACAGATGGATATATTTTTATAACTATGATACGTCATTGAAACATCGCAGTCATCGCATTTTTGACTATATCCGCAGTTTCTACAAAAAACATATGAAGTATGCCCTCTCTTGTTTAAAAAAAGAATCGTTTGGTTGCCTTTTGCCAGTGCATTTTCAATCTCTGTTCGTAGAGCATATGAAAACATACTTAGATTTCCTTTTTTAAGTTCATTTGTCATGTCAACATTTATGACTTCAGGCAATTTATTATCGGTCGCCCTTTCTTGCATTTCAAGTAGTTCGTACTCGCCAATCGTAGTGTTATAATACGACTCTATTCTTGGTGTTGCCGTTCCTAACACTACATTACAATCATGAAATTTTCCTCTTAGTCTTGCAATATCGATAGCATCATATTTTGGATTTTTTTCGCTTATATAGCTTAACTCATGTTCTTCATCTATTATTATTAAGCCTAAATTATTTGTTGGGGCAAAAATTGCTGATCTTGTTCCAACAACTATTTGAACAATCCCCTCTTTCACCATAGTCCATTGATCAAATCTTTCGCTGATTGATAATTTACTATGAAGAACTGCGACTTTTTTGCCAAATCTTCCGGCAAATCTCGATATAGTTTGTGGTGTTAATGAAATTTCAGGAACTAGTATAATTACTTGTTTACCTTGATTCATTACATGTTCAGCCAAATGTAAATAAACTTCTGTTTTACCACTTCCCGTAATCCCTTTTAGTAAAAAAGTCTTATTTTTAGACTGTTTAATAACATCGAATACCTTTTTTTGTTCATCATTAAGAGTATGTGAGGAATAAACTTTGATATCTTCATCAATTACGTCTCGTAAGATAACTTGTTCATCAATTTTTATTAAGCCTTTATCTTCCATAGCTTTTATACTTGCAAAAGATGAGTTTGTAGCTCTCATAAGATCATTTACTTCAATAGTACCGACCTTTACTAGATATTTGAGTATCTCAATTTGTTTAAATGCCCTCTTTGAAATTAAACCTTCATCACTATTTATTAAACTTACATTTCTAACTTTTTTTACGCTCGCATCCTTGGTCAATTCATGACGCCTGATAATACTACCATTACTTACCAACTTATTTATAGTTTCTTTTGAGACTTTAAACCTCCGGGTTATCTCATCATATGACCTTGGTTCTCTTAAGAAAGACAATAATTCGTTGTTTTCACAGTCTTTAGGGGCATAAAAAACTTCATTTATAGTAATAATATCACCAGGTGGTAACACTGTATGATAAGCACTTGAATAATCAGAAAGGTATTCATCACACATAAAATTTGCAATCTGAATTAATTCGTTACTTAATATTGGTGATTCCTCAATGGTTTTTAATATTTCTTTAACTTGGAAGTCCCCATCAAAATGATCAGATATTTCTACTACAATTCCAACTGTAGTTTTATTTCCTCTTCCAAAAGGTACTAAAACTCTAATACCAAGCTCTATATCATTTTCTAACTTCTTCGGGATTCTATATGTGTACAAAATATCAGTCATTCTGGTTTTTGATTTTAATACTAATTTTGCGTACAAAATCCCACCTCTTAAATCAAATCTAAAATTTTATTTGCTAAATCAAACTTAGACATTAAAGGCAATTCTATTTTTTGATCTTTTGATATTATTGTAGCAATGTTGGTATCAACATTAAATCCAGCACCAGGTTGACTAACATCATTAGCTATGATGTAATCTAAGTTTTTATTTATTAATTTGCGTTCAGCATTTTCTATTAAATTATCTGTTTCCGCAGCAAAACCTATAATCTTTTTATTGCCTTTCATTGAAGCAAAATGACTTATGATATCCTTGTTCTTTTCAAGTTTAATAACAGGTACTTTAGAACTCTTCATTTTTTTATCAGCAGAATTTATTACCCTAAAATCTGCTGGTGCTGCCGACATAATTAGTACATCTGAACCTTCAAAATTTGACTCAATTGCAGAAAACAGATCATTAGCAGACACTATATCAATTATTTTTATACCATTTATTTTATCGAGTTTTGTAGGACCGGAAATTAGAGTTACATTAGCACCTCTATTTCTGGCAGCTTTTGCTATTGAATAACCCATTTTTCCACTTGAATCATTTGAAATGAATCTTACAGGATCTATCCTTTCGATTGTAGGTCCAGCTGTTACTAGTATACTTTTACCAACCAAATCCTTTTCGGTTGAAAAGCTCTCTAAATAGTCAACTATTTGTACAGGTTCCGCCATTCTTCCTTTTCCAAACGTATTACATGCTAAAAAACCTTCTTCACAATCTATAAAATGAAAACCTCGATCTTTTAGGATGCTTATATTCTCTTGGGTGACTACGTTATTATACATATTTACATTCATTGCAGTTGCAAAAATTATAGGTTTATTGCAAGCAAGAATTGTAGTAGTCAATAGATTATCGGCAATCCCATGTGCTACTTTTGCTATTGTATTTGCTGAAGCTGGTGCAATTAATGCAAAATCACATCTTTCAGCAAGGGCTATATGTTCTACACTATAATCACTACTTTCTACAAACATCTCTGTATGAACTTTCGTTCTAGCCATTGTCTGAAAAGTAATTGGAGATACTAGTTCTGTAGCAGCACTAGTCATAATTACATCCAGTTCTGCGCCTAATTTTTTTAGTCTACTTATAAGGTCCAATACCTTATATATTGCTATTCCGCCTGTGACTCCAATCAGTATTCTTTTGTTTTTTAACATTACTTTATACTTTCTAAATCAGTAGCTTCATAGCTTATTTTTCCTTGCATTAACTCTTCTAAAGCAATTGTAACCGGTTTATGTGAATTAGTATCAATAAGCGGTTTTGACTTTTCCACTAACCTTCTTGCTCTTTTAGATGTAATCATTACAATCGCGTACCTGCTATCATTAATTTCTCTCAATTCTTCAAAAGATGGATTAATCATTTTTTTCCTCCTGTAAATATTTATCAAGTGATAGATTATTAATAACTCTTAAGCCTTCTGCATCAATTATATTATTTATATGAGTGACTGCATTATCAACGGTATCATTGATTACTGCATATTGGTACTCATTAATTTTAGATATTTCTCCTCTTGCGTTGTTAAGCCTTAGTTTTAGTTGTTCCTCAGACTCAGTTCCTCTGTGAGTAAGTCTTCTTTCCAGCTCTTCCATACTTGGTGGTAGTAAGAAAACAAAAACACCATTCGGATAGTTTTCTTTTACTTGTAGAGCACCTTGAACATCTATTTCAAGAACAATAACCTCTCCATTATCAATTCCGTCCATGACAAATTGTTTTGGTGTTCCATATAGATTACCATGAACTGAAGCATATTCCAAAAACATTCCTTCTTCAATACCCTTTTCGAATTCATCTATTGACAAAAAGAAATAGTCATCTCCACTCTTCTCTCCTGGTCTTTTAGGTCTTGTGGTTGCAGAAATCGAGTACTTAATCATATCATTATTTTTTAATAGAGCCTGACATACTGTACCTTTGCCTACTCCTGACGGTCCTGAAATAACCAGTAGAAATCCTTTTTTCTTCATTAACCTTCCCCTTCGTCATTAATTTTTTTGTTCTCTAATAATCTAGTGTTTAATGTATCTGTCTGTAGTGCAGAAAGTATCATATGTTTGCTATCCATTATAATTACAGCTCTAGTTTTTCTCCCAAATGTTGCATCTATTAAGTTAAGTGAATCCCTGTTACTTTGAATCATTCGTTTAATAGGTGCTGAATCAGGGCTTATTATTGCTACAACTCTATCTAGCTGAACATAGTTTCCATAACCTATATTAAGAAATTTATTATTCATTATATCCCTACTCAATATTTTGGATTTGTTCTTTAAGTTTATCTATTCCGACCTTTACATCTATAACATCATCTGTAATTTCAACATCGCTTGATTTTGCACTTATTGTATTGATTTCCCTATTGAGCTCTTGTGTAATAAAATCAAGCTTCCTTCCGACAGCACATTCAGAATTTAAGTTTTGTTTAAATTGGTAGATATGCGACTTAAGTCTCACTATTTCTTCGTTTATATCTGATCTTTCTGCATAAAAAACAACTTCCGAATTTAATTTTTCTATCTCGTATTCCCCAAGAGAATTGAGAAGGGATTCTGTTTTTTCTTTGAGTTTTTCTCTATATTCTTCGATTACATATGGAGCTCTCGACTCTATTTTTAAAACTTTTTCCTCTATTTTAGAAATATTATTTAATAGATCATTATAAAGAGCCTCACCTTCTCTTTCCCTCATATCTATAAGACTATTTACCGCTTCATTAACAGCTTCAGAAACAGCCTGTTTTACTAAATCTGAATCCAATTCTTTAGGTTTAAATTCGATAATTTCATTATTTAAAAGCAGATGTTCCAGTCTTAATTCATGATTAAGCTCGAGGATCTTCATTAAATGCTGCATTTTCTCTTTTGTAGTGAGAGCAGTATCTTCGTCTATAATAACATCCGATTTTGATTCATATGTTTTCTCGTCTTTTATATAAACGTCAACTCTACCACGTGCTATTCTTGTTTTAATAATGCTTTTAATAGTTTCCTCTAAGAACATTAAATAAACTGGCATTCTAATCTGAATGTCTAAATACTTATTATTTACTGTTTTAATATCAGCATTAATGCTTATAACTTCATTCGAAAAATTACCTCTACCATAACCGGTCATTGATTTTAACATACGATTACCCCCATTATGACAATGATAATCTAGTCTTTTAAATTAGTCAATGCATTGTTAAGATTTCATAACAATTTTTACAAATATCTATTTATATTATACAATAAACAAAAATAAAGATTGAAGGTGAATCATGAGTTTTGATGGAATAACAACAAAAGCACTAGTTAATGAAATGCAAAGACTTGTAGGTGCTAGAATAAATAGAGTTAATCAACCTGAGAATTTAGACTTAGTTCTCACAATTCATAAAGACACTACCGAAAGACTTCTTATTTCTGCAGGTAATAATGCCCCAAGATTTCATTTAATCGAAGAAGCCCCAAAAAACCCCTCATCCCCCCCTAACTTTTGTATGCTTCTTAGAAAACATATTCAAGGCGGAATAATTAAATCCATTTCTCAGCATACACTTGACAGAGTGGTTCGATTTGATATCTCTAGTTATGATGAAATGGGATATCCTTGTATAAAGACCTTAGTTATAGAAATAATGGGTAGACATTCAAATATTATCCTTCTCGACGACGATACTGTTTTAGATTCAATTAAAAGGGTCACCCTTGATATGAGTCGAATTAGACAAATTTTGCCCGGTACGAAATATATGACTATTGATGATGGAAAAATTAATTTATTAACAACAGATGCTTTGCCCTCAGAGACATTTGATTTTGAAAAAAGCACTCTCGCATACAAGTCTTTTTATTTAAATTATACCGGACTTAGTCCTTTGATAAGCAAAGAAATTATGTATAGAGCTGGCTTAGATGTAGATACAAGATTAAATATATTAAAGGCGGATGACCTAAGACTACTAGACTCATCTTTTATAACTTTCAGAAACAAAATAAGAGAAAATGAATTTAAACCATATCTAATAAATTCCTTTACATCTGAAAAGCCAATAGGTTTTTATCCTCTTGAAATATTACATCTCGGAGGGTCGATAGAATCTTACAATACAATGAGCGAAGTATTGGATATTTATTATAGCTATACTGATACTTCAGATAGACTGGAACAAATTACATCAAATCTATTAAAATCTGTAAACAACAGAATAAAGAGACTGCGTAATAAATATATAGAACAAAAGAATGAACTAGATACAGCAAAACAGCGGGAAATACTAAAGGTATATGCCGATCTTATTTCAGCAAATATACACAATATTCAAAGAGGATCAAATAGTATTGAATTAAATAATTTTTATTCAGAAACGATGGAGACTATAAACATACCTCTTGACATAAAGCTCAGCCCCGTACAAAATGCACAATATTATTATAAAAAATATTCTAAACTTAAAAAGACCGAAGAAGTTCTAACCGGTGAAATTCCGAAACTAATCAATGAAATTTCGTATCTTGAACAGGTAAAATTAACCTTAAGTTCAGCTAGCGAGATTGAAGAGATAGATGAAATAAGAGAAGAGCTTGTGCAAGGCGGATATATTAAGACTAAAAAGTCCAAGAAAAAACAAAAGAACAAGAAATCCAAGCCACTTTCATTTACTACATCAGATGGCTTTGAAGTACTAGTAGGAAAAAACAACAGTCAAAATGACGAACTAACCTTAAAGACGGCTCAAAAATCAGATATTTTTTTACATGCCCAAAAAGTTCCCGGTGCACATGTTATTTTGAGAACTAATAATAAAGAACTGCCTGAAACATCGCTTTATGAAGCTGCTTATTTAGCGGCCAAGTACAGTAGTCTTAAAGAAGAAAATCAAGTCATGATAGACTATACTCAAAAGAAGAATGTTTATAAAGCAAAAGGAGCTAAACCTGGTATGGTTTATTACAATAATTTTGAATCTGTTTTAATAGACTTGTCTGACAAAACTATTTTAGATCGAATTAAAGAAAGTAAGAGCACAATCTAATTGCTCTTACTTTCTTCTTTCTATCGATATATTATCGTAACCATCGATATCTTTTATTTTAACTATTACAAATTCTGATTTAGATGTAGGTATATTTTTGCCAATAAAATTAGGTTTAATCGGAAGTTCTCTATGACCTCTATCCACCATAGCTACTAATTCTATCTTACCTGGTCGTCCGATTCGATTTAGAGCATCAAATGCAGCTCGTACAGTCCTTCCTGAAGATATTACATCATCTACTAGTATTACCTTCTTGTCGTTTATATCAATATCACAATCAGATATAATAGTTTCCTTTTTAACCTTGTCATCATCCCGGAATTCAGAAATATCTAAAAAGAAACATGGAAGCTGGACTTCTTCAAAGTCGTTTATATTTTTAGCCAGTCTTTTAGCAATTGGATACCCACGAGTAAGAATCCCAAAGAAAATAATATCATCAGTACCCTTATTTTGTTCCAAGATTTCATGAGAAATCCTTCTTAATATTCTATTAAATCCTTGTTCGTCTACAAAAGTCTTAGAAGTCATAATTATACCTCAATTTTGTTTTTTCTAAAAATTCGATAAAGCAACTATCTGGTTTTGCAGTTAACTTAATTTCATCTTTTGTTATAGGATGCATAAAATTAATACCATAAGAGTGAAGCAGTTGATGCTCTACTTTGATCTTTTCTTTTTTTCGTCCATATACTATATCCCCGACTATTGGAGTACCATTAGATGCTAAATGCACCCTTATTTGATGAGTTCTACCTGTATGTAATAAAACTTCCAAGCAACTATACTCTTCATTAAAAGTTGCAGTTTTATATTCAGTTAATGCTTCCCTTGAATTTAAACCATTGATTTCCATTTTAGTTCTATTTTTAGGTGATCTACCTATTGGACCGGTCAATATACCATTAATAGGCTTAGGTATACCATGTACGATTGCTAAATACTTTTTCTGTATTTTTCTTTTTTTAAATAAATCTTTAAATAAATTATGAGTCATATTATCTTTTGCAATTATTAATAGCCCTGTTGTATCCTTATCTAGCCTATGTATTATCCCCGGCCTATCCTCTCCACCCAGATCTGACAACTTATCTGTATAATTTAATAATGCATTAACAAGGGTTCCCGATTTATTAGAAGGGCTGGGATGAACAACTAGATTGTATGGCTTGTTTACTACAATAATATATTCGTCCTCGTAGACAATATCAAGGTCGATTTTCATTGGTTCAAGCACAATACTTTCGTCAATTAACTCGCCTGTTATCAAATCACCCTCGCAAATTAGATAACTTGGCTTAATTATTCTATCATTAACAAGTATCTTTTTCTTTCCAATACTCCTAGATATTAGTGACCTGGATATATTTAATTTATTTGCAAGATATTTATCTATTCTTTCATTTAATTTTTCTTCTACTATTATGTTAACCTTCAAGGTCCACCTCTGTGTCTTCTATCTGCCAATCTATTGGTTTCATACCGTTTTTAACCAGAAAATCATTGGTTCTTGAGAAGTGTTTTGAACCCAAAAATCCCCGATGTGCTGAAAACGGTGATGGATGCGTAGATTTGAGAATAAGGTGATTAGAATTTGTGATTAATTCGCTCTTCTGTTGAGCATTTCTTCCCCAAAGTAAAAAAACCATAGGTTCTTCTCTATTATTTAACTCTTTGATTATCCTGTCTGTAAAATATGTCCAACCAATTTTCTGATGGGAATTTGGATTCCCACGTCTAACTGTCAGCGTAGTGTTCAGTAATAGGACGCCTTGCTGTGCCCATTTAACTAAAAATCCGTTATTTGGAATATTACATCCTAAATCTGATTTTAATTCCTTATACATATTTAATAAAGATGGCGGGATTCTAACACCGGGTTTAACAGAAAAACTAAAACCATGTGCTTGACCCGGACCATGATAAGGATCTTGTCCTAAAATAACTACTTTAGTATCGCAATAAGAAACATATTTAATCGCATTAAAAATATCATGCATATCAGGATAAATCTCGTAGTTTTTATATTCAATTATTAAAAGTTCTCTTAGTTTTTTGTAATAATCTTTTTGGAATTCATCGCTGATTATTTGATCCCAATCGTTTCCGATGCTGACCATTTCTATCTTATCTTCTCCTTCTCTAAAAGTACAACCAACATAAGTGATATCGCCCCTACAACTACACATATATCTGCAACATTAAATACGGGAAAATCATAATATCCCCAAAACCTTACAAAAATAAAATCAACTACAAATCCTCTTACTAATCTATCTATTAAATTTCCTACAGCACCAGCTAAAACCAGCGATAGTGATATTTTCATAAAGATTGATGTAGTATGATAGTTTTTAAATATATAGTAAATTAAAAAGAAACTAACACCTAGAGTAATTAAAACAAAAAACATCGATCTACCTTGTAGAATTCCAAAAGCAGCTCCTCTATTTTCCACATAAGTAAATTCTAGTAAATCTTCTATTACTACAATACTATCATTTGATCTTAGATTGTTAAATGCCCAGCTTTTAGTAAGCTGGTCAATTGCAATTAATAACGCTACTATTAATACATATATCATCAATTAATCCTCTTAAAATATTTAATAAATGTACGACCCTTCCTGCTTTGACCACCAATTTCCAAAATTCCAAATCGACCTACTTTTGACACGGAAATTTCATCAGAAGTTTCAATTTTAGTGTCAACCGAATCATTTATTTCATGATTTAACTTAACTCTACCTGATCTTACTAAGTTTTGAGCTTTATTCCTTGATAAATTCATTATAAGTGCGATAAAGGAATCTAGTCTTAAAGAAGACAATGAGCCGGTTTTAATCTCTACTCTCTCTTCGCTATAATCTATTGTTGGTTCAGCTTTTAATTCTATATGAACAGGTGTATGTTTGATGCTATTAAGGCCATATCTCACATCATTATCACATTCGCACATAATGGCAAATTCAATGTATTCTTCTCCGACTAAAATGTCCCCAATATTTCTTCTGTCTATACCTAAGCTGATTAAACTTCCTAAAACGTCTCTATGTTTAATCGAGCTGGAACTATTATAAATTCTGTAAACTCTTATAATGTCATCTGATTCAGTTGTGGAAAGAATCTTTCGTTCGGACTCCTCCCCTGTATCATAAACAAAAAAATTACCGAATGATTTCTTAATAAATCAACAGCATACTTATATTCAGTAGGGCTCAGAAACTGTGTATTAAAATCTCTTCCTGCTCTATTATAAATATTAATCTTGTATAAAATATCTTTAATAGTTTTTTTTGTTTCCGGATCGTTTATATAATTTAAACTATTTCTCAAATTCTTCATATTCTCATAATGAAACAAGAGGATATGGATATCCTCTTGTTAGCGTTCTTATAATTGGTAAAAACCTTTAGCTTGTATTTGCTCTTTTAGTTTTCCGTCAATCTCTACATCTTTTGGAGCAATAACAAATATATCTTTCGTAACTTTTTGAATTTTGCCATCAAGGGCATATATACCTCCACTAACAAAATCAAATATTTGTCTTTTCTTATCCATTTCAAGCATTTCTAAATTAAGTACTACCACCTTTTTTGATACAATATCGTCGATAATATGTGGACCATCGTCAAAAGTAATTGGTTCATGTATATTAATTTTTGTTCTATCTATAGTACTAGATTGTAGATTCACAATATTGCTCCTTTTTGGTATAGGTTTTTCATAACTTGAATAGGTGTCTTCTTTAATGCTTTCAGTATTTATCTTCTCTGTAGACTTTTCAGCTTCTTGTCCATAATCTTCATCATAATCATATTCATCGTCATAGTATTCGTCTTCTATTCCTATAACACCTTTTATCTTATCAAAAATTCCTGGCATAACAATCCTCCCAATTAGTAGTTTCTATCTCCAAAAATATCGGTTCCAATTCGAATCATATTGGATCCATTTTCGAGTGCATATTTATAATCATGGCTCATACCCATTGATAGGTATTCCATCTTTATATTATTATAGTTCAAAGTCTTAATATCTTCAAATATTTCTTTAAGTTTTTTAAATACCCATGCCGTATCTTCAGGATTTTCGTAGTGAGGGGCCATTGTCATTAGACCTTTCACCCGAATGTATTCACATTTCTCAATATGTTCAAGTAATTCTTTTAAGTCTTCTACGTATACACCGGATTTAGTGTCTTCCTTTGATACATTAACTTGTATTAACACATCCTGAACGATATTTCTTTGTTTGCACCTTTTCTCGATTTCTTTGATGAGCGAAATTCTATCTACCGATTGTATGAGTTTTACTCGTCCGACTACATCCTTAACTTTATTGGATTGTAAATTTCCAATCATATGATAATTCACAATCTCACCAATTTCATCCATCTTAGGAACAAGTTCCTGTACTTTGTTTTCTCCAATATCTGATATCCCGGATTCAATCGCAATTTTGATACTTTCTACAGGATTTAATTTAGTTACAGCAATAATAGTTACACCTGATTCTTCTAAATTGCATTTAGTAATTTCTTCGATATCACTTATTAATCTTTTAATATTTTCTTTTATCATTTATACTCCTATTCTTTTTATCTTACGGTATCTCCTACATCGACTGATTTAGGATGAACCAATATTTCATCGTAAGCTTTAAGTGTATTTACTTGTTTAGAGTTTACGGTAATATATCCATCCACCCCTGCAGATACAACTGTATATTTTCCTTCTACTTTAACTTTTTCTACTGGAACATACTCTACGAAACCAGCATAGTTAACTCTCATAACTCCGCTTCCATCATCACTTTCTAAAATGGCTGAACTCGGTATCTTAAAACTTAGTTTTTTATCCATAATAATTGGTGCTTCGAGTATTCTTTTTTTCATAATAGATTCAAATCCAGTATTAAATATGGCTTTTAGCATAATATGTTTATTCTTATTATATGAGTCTGTAATAACGCCGGTTATTCTCTCATCATCATTTATTTTGATTGTAACCAAGTCTCCGGATGCAGGACTAACATCTGATTCATCAATTTCAATTATAGTATAATAAATATTGTTGTTTACTATTTTAAAAGCATTTTTTAATTCTTTTGAGTTTTCATCGGGCAACTTAGTTAGTTTAAGGTCTTGAATATTAAATCTTTCAAACTTATCAAGTGAAAATATTTCTTCATAACCATCAAGAGAATCAAAAAAATACCCTGCTGATTTAGATAGTATATCAGTTTCACTATTTTCTTCATTAAATAACTTTTTGATTTTATTTCCCATGATTATTTCACTGGTGCTGTAAATTTGTTTTAAACTATTCGAAACCAGAAGATTTTTACGCTGTATTTCAATATCAGCATCTGTCGGTGGATTTGGATTATCGTTAGAGGAAGAGATGTTTTTTATGTCCAAGGATCCTAATCTAGTTCCAACGGGAATTCTACCATTATTGGTTATCGGATTAAAAATGCCTCTGCCATTAAAGTCATAAAACTCTTCTTCATAAAACACATACACCATACCAATTTCTTCTGTAAAATAGGTTTGACCGGAATCTATTTCATAACTTGCAAATTTATAAAATTTTGAATAAAAATTATATCCAATGAGCATTAGTATTAATAATACAACAATAATTATTATTAAGTTCTGATATAATCTTTTCATATAAACACCTGATTCTTAGTATAAAACTTCTCTTTTTTTATTTCTTTCCATGAGCCTTTCTACTGATTTTGTAAGGTCATAATTATTAAAAAGCACATTATAAATCTCATTGGTAATAGGCATTTCTATATCTATCTTTTTTGTAATCTCATATACTGCACTACAAGTTTTTATTCCTTCAACAACCATATTTACAGCACTCTCGGTTTCCTCTACAGAATATCCCTTACCAATTAAAATACCAGCTCTTCTATTACGACTGTGGACCGAAGTACTGGTTACTATTAAATCTCCCATACCCGTTAAGCCATAGAAAGTCTCCGGCTTACCGCCCATTGCAACACCAAGTCGAGCGATCTCATGCATACCTCTAGTCATTATAGCAGCTTTTGTATTATCACCATAGCCCAACCCATCAGCTATGCCTAATCCTAGAGCCAGTATATTCTTAGTTGCACCACCGAGCTCAACGCCAATCACATCATCATTTGTATACACTCTAAAGTATTCATTCATAAAAACTCTTTGAACTTCTTCCATTGCTTGGTTACTGGTGGATGCTGCAACGATTGCTGTTGGCATCTTAATAGCAACTTCTTCGGCATGTGTTGGTCCGGACAGTGCTATGAAATTATTCTCATCAAAGTATTCCTTAAATATCTCTGAAATCCTTAAATCAGTACCCATTTCAATACCTTTGGCTACATTTACCAACAAAGCATCAGAACTTATTATTCCCTTCATCTTTTCCAGTACTGATCTAATATTTTGTGTGGGAACTGCAAAAACAATAAAATCTTTACCTGAGATATCGCTAAGATTTGTAGTTGCCGTTATTTTTTCATTCAATATTACATCCGGCAAGTATCTTGTATTGGTGTGATTATTATTAATTTCTTCGCAAGTATTTTTATCTCTTAGATAAATTAATACTTCATTTTGATTATGAGCTAATACCGAGGCTAACGCTGTTCCCCAGCTACCCCCACCTATGATTGCAATCTTTCTCATTTTCTTTTCTCCTTGAAATTTATCTTGGATTCGTTTTTGTTAATGAGTCTAACAATATTTGATTTATGCCTAAAAATGGCTATAGTTGCAAGTAACAATATCACCCAAAAGGTATATGGTTTATACTTATAACTTAGAAGATATGCTAAAATTGGAGCTGAAACAGCAGCAGTTATTGAGCCCAATGAAACATATTTCGTAATTATTACAACTATGACAAATACAGCTATCACCGTTAAGAATATTCTAATATCAAGATATATAAGAACCCCTGCAGATGTTGCGATTCCTTTACCACCTTTAAAACCAAAAAACACTGGCCAGTTGTGACCCAAAATAACTACTACTGCTGCAAAATATACGGAATATTCGTTGCCAAATCGGTCCGCAAGGTAGAGAGCCAAAATACCTTTTAGCATATCCATAACTAGTGTCGCAACACCAATTGCAGGCCCGAATGTCCTTAGTGCATTAGTTGCACCTGCATTTCCGCTACCTAGTTTTCTTATGTCTTTGCCCAATAGTATCTTTCCCAGAACATATGCAGCGGTAAAGTTTCCTATAATATATGAAATAATCAGTATTATTAAGTTCATTATTCACCCCTGGATCTAAGTTCAAATAGTATGGGAGTTCCAATGAATCCGTACTTTTGTCTAATACTATTTTCTAAATACCTTTTATAAGAAAAATGCATTAATTCCGATTTATTAACAAATAAGATAAATTTTGGAGGTCTAACTCCTGCTTGTGTGCTATAAAATATTTTAAGTCTTTGATTTTTTTCAGTTGGCGGTGGTGTTCTAAATACAGCTTCACTTACAATCTCATTTAAAACGCCTGTACTTATCCTTAAATTATAATTATCGTTTACCATGTTAATAAGAGTAAAAATATCATCAACTCTTTTGCCTGTTTTAACAGACATAAAATGAACAGGAGCATAACTTATAAAAGCAAGCTTATTTCTGACATCTTCTTCAAACTTTTTCATGGTATTCGTTTGTTTTTCAATTAAATCCCATTTATTTATTATTACTATGATTGCTTTACCTTGTTCATGAGCATATCCTGCAATTTTAGTGTCCTGTTCGGTAACACCTTCTGTAGCATCGATTAATAATAAGCATATATCTGATCTGTCTACAGCAGAAAGAGTACGAATTACAGAATACCTTTCGATTGCATCAGTAATGGCTCTTTTCCTTCGTAATCCCGCAGTGTCAATAAAAAGATACTCAACTCCGTCTCGTACAATATAGGAATCGATAGCATCCCTTGTTGTTCCGGCAATGTCTGTTACTATCATTCGGTCTTCGTCTAAAAGACGGTTTATGAGGGAAGATTTTCCCACATTAGGCTTACCTACAATTGCAACAGATATATCAGAGTTTTCTTCATCTTTTGGAGCATTAGGCAAGTAATTCAAAACCTCATCTAACAAATCTCCTAAGCCATATGATTGTTCTGCAGATATAACCATTACATGTTCAAAGCCCAGCTCATAAAATTCATACACTTCAGATGGAGTATGATGAGAATCAATTTTATTTACCACAACAATAACCGGCTTTCCGGATCTACGGAGTATTTCACCAATATCTCTATCTTCCGGTGTTATGCCGGTTTTACCATCGACCACAAAGAGAATAAGGTCAGACGTATCGATAGCCAGTTCAGCCTGCATTTTTATATGCCTTGATATGATGTCTTCATCTTCAGGTACATATCCACCTGTATCTACGAGCATAAAATATCTACCTAACCATTCTGCACGCCTATAAAGTCTATCTCTTGTTACACCGGGGGTGTCTTCAGTTATTGCATCTCTACTTCTTATTAGTTTATTAAAAAGTGTTGATTTACCTACATTAGGTCTACCAACAACACTTACGACCGCTTCTCTCAAAATTCCACCTCATTAGTTTTTGCATAATTCATTATTCGTTTAACGATAACCATACATACTCACATTATATTATACTAGATTTTATGTAAATTTAAAACAAGCAGCTAAATTAGCTGCTTGTTTTATAATAATATTATCTGTATAGTGGAAACTTTTGAAGCATATCTAGAACTCTTTGTTTTAGTTCTTCTTGAGGAGCTTCGTTCTTTAATGCTGCTACGATTATTCTTGCGATTTCTCTAAATTCATCTTCTTTTAATCCTCTAGTTGTCATAGCAGGTGTACCTAATCTGATACCTGAAGTAATGAATGGACTATTTTTCTCATTAGGAATAGTATTCTTATTAGTAGTAATGTTTACACTTTCAAGGATAGCTTCCGCTTCTTTTCCTGTGTGACCAACAGTTGTTACATCAACAAGAAGCAAGTGGTTATCAGTTCCGCCAGAAACAAGTCTTAATCCTCCATTTACCAACTCCTCTGCCAATGCTTGTGCATTGTCAAGAATTTGTTGTTGATATACTTTAAACTCAGGCTTAAGAGCTTCTTCAAAACATACTGCCTTACCCGCAATTATATGCTCTAATGGTCCACCTTGAAGTCCAGGGAAGATTGCTTTATCAAGAATTTTTGCATGTTCAGCTTTACAAAGTATAGCTCCACCACGAGGTCCTCTAAGTGTCTTATGAGTAGTAGTAGTTACAAAGTCTGCATATGGTACTGGATCAGGATGTAGTCCAGCAGCCACAAGACCAGCAATATGAGCCATATCGACCATAAAGTATGCTCCAACCTCGTCTGCTATTTCTTTGAATATTTTGAAATCTATTTGTCTTGGATAAGCACTTGCACCTGCGACGATTAGTTTTGGTTTTTCTTTTTGTGCTACTTCTCTAACTTGATCATAGTCAAGCATTTCTGTGTCATTTCTAACTCCATAATCGACGAAGTTATAATAAAGACCTGAAATATTTACAGGAGATCCATGTGTTAAGTGACCACCCTCAGAAAGCTTCATACCGAGAACTTTATCGCCGGGCTTTAATATTGATAGATAGACGCCTAGATTAGCATTTGCCCCTGAATGAGGTTGTACGTTTGCATGATCTGCTCCGAAGAGTTCACACATTTTGTCAATAGCTAGATTTTCAATTACATCTATAAATTCACAACCACCATAATATCTTTTGCCAGGATATCCTTCTGCATATTTGTTATTAAGTGGTGAACCTAGAGCTTCTAATACCGGTTCAGAAACAAAGTTTTCTGACGCTATTAACTCTACATGCTCATTTTGTCTAGTAATTTCCTTTTGAATGTTCTCGTAAACGATTGGTGATGCTTCTTGTAACTTCTTGAATTGCATTTACAGCCTCCTTAATATTTCTTTTCTCAGCTTCTGCTGATTATTTTATTAATCCTCATCATCTCCGAATCTTGATTTCCAAGCATTTTATCAATAATTTTTAGAATTATAAGAGACAAACCAAAACCAAGCAGTCCAAAAAGGAAACTCAATGGTTCTAAATTATCTACATTTCTATTATTTAATATTATATAAGATGCTCCTAAACCAACCACGAACATGATTAAAGGAATAATATACAAAACAATTGTGTATTTAACGACTCTTCTATTGTTAGCAACCAGCTCTACGCTATCACCTGTTTTTGCACTTACATCATTTGGCAGATCAACAATCATTGTAGGAGTATCACATCCTCCACAAGTTTTGCATCCACCTCCACAACCAGATGTTCTGCTAACGGCAATTTTCGCCATACCTCTATCAGTCGATAATACCTTACCTATTTTATCCATAGTTCTCCCTCTCAAGTAGTTTATTAACTACCTCTGATGCTATAATCAAACCTGCAACAGGCGGTACAAATGCAGAACTGCCTGGACCTTGGTCTTTTGAATGCATAATTTTGATAGGCACCTCATCAGACCAAACAACTCTTAATCCTTTTATACCTCTATCTCGCATCTCTTTTCTGATAATTCTCGCAAGCGGACATACGCTTGTCTTCTCAATATCAGAAACTCTAAATCTTGTCGGATCAAATTTATTTCCTGCTCCCATAGAACTTATAATCGGAACACCGGAGTCAAATGCAGTTTGAATTAATAAAATCTTCGATTTTACTGAATCGATAGCATCTACAATAAAATTATACTTTTCGAATTCAAAGTATTTATTTGAATTTTCGTCAAAATATTTTTCTTCTACAGTTATACACATTTTAGGATGGATTGTCAATAGCCTATCCTTTAGAACCTGAGCCTTCGATAACCCGATAGTCTCATGAGTTGCTTGTATTTGTCTGTTTATATTGGTTATATCAACTATATCATCATCAACTAGCGTAAGGCTCCCAAGACCACTTCTTGCAAGTGCTTCAGCTGTAAAAGAGCCTACACCCCCTACTCCGAATATAATTACATGTTTATTAAACAATAAGTCGGAGCTTCCTTCGCCGTATAATTTATTAAACCTAGAAAACTGATTAAACGACATATTTAAATAGATTTAATATGAATTTCTTTTAATTGATTTTCGTCTATTTCAGAAGGAGCACCTGTCATTAAGCATGTCGCCGATTGTGTTTTTGGGAAGGCTATTACATCTTTGATGTTATTAGTTCCTGCGAAAAGCATAACTAGTCTATCAAAGCCATAAGCAATACCGCCATGCGGAGGTGTACCATAGCTAAGCGCCTCTATGAAATAACCAAATTTATTTTTAATGTCTTCATCTGTTAAGCTTAGAGCCCTAAATACTTTGTTTTGCAATTCTGAGTTGTTAATTCTAATAGATCCTCCCCCTATTTCCTCACCGTTGATAACCAAGTCATATGCCTTAGCCCTACATTTTTCAGGATCAGATTCTAAAAACTCAATGTCATCTGAGTTAGGATGTGTGAAAGGATGATGCTTAGCAGCATATCTATTCTCTTCCTCATCATATTCAAACATTGGGAAGTCTGTAACCCAAGTTATTGCATATTCATCATCACTAACAATCTCTTGTTCCTTTGCAATTTTTACCCTTAGATTTCCAAGAGCAGCACTAGTAGTATCGAAATCATCAGCGACTATAAAAACCAAACCGTTATTTTCTATTTCAAATTTCTCTTTAATACCTTTTATTTCATCATCAGTCAAAAACTTACTAATGGACGATGACATTTCCCCATTATGAAATTTAATCCAAATGAGACCTTTTGCACCATAGTCTTTTACGAAATCTGTTAGTTTATCAATAGCTTTTCTGGAGTATTTATCTTCTAGGTCACCAATATTAAATCCTTTTACAACTTTTCCTTCTTCAAGTGCCGATTTGAAAACCCCAAATTCTGTGTTACTAAATACGTCTTTTAAATTTTTCAGTTCAAAACCAAATCTTAAATCCGGTTTATCAACGCCATACTTATCCATAGCTTCACAGTAGTTCAATTTTTTGAAAGGAGTTTCTAATTCAACCCCTTTAATTTCTTTAAAAAGCTTACAAACCAGTTTTTCATTTATCTCCATTACATCTTCTTCATCTACAAAAGACATCTCAATATCGACTTGAGTAAATTCAGGCTGTCTATTAGCCCTTAAATCTTCGTCTCTGAAGCATTTTACAATTTGATAGTATCTATCCATGCCTCCAACCATTAAAATCTGCTTAAGCTGTTGTGGAGACTGTGGAAGTGCATAGAATCTGTTAGGGTTAACTCTTGAAGGTACTAAATAGTCTCTAGCTCCTTCCGGAGTTGGATTTATTAAGAAAGGAGTCTCAACTTCTATAAAATCATTCTCATATAAAAAGTCTCTAATCACCTTAGCAGTTTTTGCTCTCAGTTTTAAATTCTTTTGGAGACTTTCTTTTCTTAAATCTAGATATCTATATTTTAATCTCATCGCTTCTGATGCGTTATCGTCATCTCTAACATAAATCGGTGGAGTCTTAGCCTTATCCAAAATGCTAAGTTCACTCACTATAACCTCGATATCACCGGTAGGAATATTTAGGTTTTTGGATTCTCTTTCTGAGACAACCCCTTTTACTGCAAGTACAAACTCGCTTCTAATATTTTCCGCTATATCAAATAGCTCAGGTGTATCTTCTTTTTTTATTACTATTTGCGATATACCGGTTGTATCTCTCAAATCTATAAAAATTAGGGATCCTAAATTTCTTTCTTTTGCTACCCATCCATTAAGGACAACTTCTTTTCCTATATCCGATGCACGCAAAGTACCGCACATGGTGTTTCTTTTTAAATTTGCTTCCATTTTTCCTCCCTTAAAATACATCATTATCTTAACAATATTTTATATCAATTTATAAACTAAATCAACAATAAGCCATATTTATTACAATTTATCATTTACATATTTCATTTGTTTAATTATACTAATAGTATAAAGGCATAAACATAACAGATAAGAAAGAAGGTGTAATAATGAAAATTTCAATCCATATGATATTAGAAGAACTGAAAGAGTTAAAGCCTGAGTCTGTTATCAACTTCCAATCTTCATTTACTTCTTACAATATATTAGAAGATACTCCAACAGAAAACGAAGTTTTATATATCTCTGATGTTACAAAATTCGTTAGTATGAATAATGTAACCGAAAAAAAGACTTTTATACTGGTGGATCCACTTAACATACTCGAGGAAGTATCAATTTCGAATAAAATAAATGTAATTGCCATTAAAGATAATATAACTCTTAACCATCTTGTTAATAGGATTATAGAAATATTCAAAAAATATACAAACTTTGAACTAGCTATAACATCTTTTTTGCATAAAGGAATCTCAGTAGAAAAGATTCTGGATTTCATTTATAAAAATGTTGGTATAGAGATGAACTTAAACGATTCAAAAGGCAATGTACTATTTAGAAACTGTAATACTTACAAATATTACCCACAATCCATACTCATATCTAAAACGATTAGAGACGGAAAGAAATCGCTAGGCTCTCTTGCACTGATGAATAGCAAGATTTTATCTGAAGATTACCAAATGTCATTGTTCAGCGTTATCAGTGATCTTTTGGAAGAAAAGTTAGATTTGTACTTTAATGACAAAAGAGATGCATATATAGATTTAACCAAGATGGTATATGATAATTTAGCAAATAATACGACATTGGACATAGAACAAGTCTCTAAGAAGCTTGATAATTTAGGTTGGTCTACGTATGATAACTATAAGATTTTTATTGCACAATCTCATAGATATGAAAGCATACAGTTGATAATTGACTATTTAACTGAACAGTATAAAAAGGATACCCTTTTATTTAAGCATGATGGTAAATATGTTTTAGTTGTTAATGACAATAAAGTCGACACTGATATTTTAATCTCCGAATTAAAACTTATGATTGAAACCAGAGCAGATTTAAAAATACTTGTATCAATTACTTTCAACGACCTGTTAAGTATAAAAAAGCATTACGACTTTCTTACCATGCTACTTTCTAAAACAGACTTTGAATTAATCGACTTATCCACTGATACCATTAAAGTTTTGATGCTACTTACTAAAGGTTTTGACTATAATGTTTTTATAAATTCTGAAATTCAAAAGCTTAAGGAATATGATTCAGACAGTGATGGTGACCTTTTAGAAACGCTCTATGCTTACATCTGCTATGAAAGAAGTCTAGTTAAGACTGCCGAAAAATTAAATGTTCATAGAAACACAGTTGTTTACAGAGTTAATAGAATAAACGAAATAATTAATCTCGATTTAGATAATCCTCTTATTAGATACCATACAATAATCTCTATCCTTCTTATCGAAGGAAACAATCTACTAAAATACGATTAAAGCCTTGAGAAGCATTGCTTCTCAAGGCTTTAATCTATAATATCAAGATATCTTTCAATTTGAACATCTCTAACATTTTCTTCAGAGTTAATGCTCTCCATTTTTAATATTTCACTAAGCTTAGTCGCAGAATATCTTGCAGCTTCTTCAACAGTATAACCTTTAGCGATTTTACCGGTTAAAAACGATGCAAATATATCACCTGTTCCTGCAAACTTATAAGGTATTACTTCATATTTTATTCTAAAGGGTTCAGTGCACCCCATATTTAAACCATATACATAGTATTCACCGTCAACCATAACACTAGTGAGCACAGCAGATTTAAGACCCATTTCTCTAAAACGCTTGAGCCAATTTAATGCGGTTTCTTCTGAAATAGTTTTGGTAGGTGTTTCGTCTAGAAGAAGTGCTGCTTCGGTGATATTTGGAACTATTATATCAGAATGAGTAATCATAACCTTCATATAATCTATTAGTTCTTTAGGTAGGCCATGATACAGCTCTCCATCATCTCCCATTATTGGATCTGTTATAATAAGTGGTTTAATGTCATGGTAGGAAACAAGCTTTTCTATCAAACTTACTTGCTTTTCATTAGTTATAAATCCTGTAACAATAACATCAAATCTGAAGTTTAAATCTTTCCAAATTTCTATTGTTTTTTCCATATATTCTGTTAGATCGCAAAGTTCAGCAACCTTATAGTCAAAAGTATTGGAAACTATAGACGTTGGTAAATTGCTAATATTAAGTTTCATTTTTGATAGAATTGGAATCATAGTTGATAATGCAATCTTACCGTGACTAACTATATCTCCGATTAGTAGTACCTTATTCATTTAGATCTCCATTCAATATTATTTGTAGTAATATAATATCATAAAGATAAAAGTATTGATAGCAATTTCACTATTGATGTTTTATAGAGCATATATTTACAAGTATTTTTTAATTATCAACCATTCCCTATATAAATCCTCCATCCTGTATCGGGCATTTGCAGCTGATGTGGAGGGAAGTTTTATCGCATCTACTCCAATCTTTTTCATAACATTATATGATTTAAGACCATTACAAAATAGTTTTGAAACATTTGATTTATTTATTATGTCTGAAATATCACTTGGGGCTATAACTCTTAAATCTGCATCCATTGAACCTTTTATTTGAGCAGTTTCAACTGCATCATATAACGCAATATGATTATCTAGTAATAGTTTTATTTTTTCGTCAACATCTTTTGGAGGTTTAGTATCAAGTAATAGTGCTAATAAATCCCAAAACCTGTTCTGTGGATGACCATAATAAAACCCTACCTCCCTAGATTTTACTGATGGAAACGAACCCAGAATTAATATTTTGCTCTCACTATTGTATACAGGTTTAAAACCATGATTAATTATTTCCATAAGATGCCCTTAATACAATTGGTAAAGAAGTGTTAATATCAAAATTAGATTTATTAAATCCACCATAAATTTCTATATTTGAAAATCCTTTACTCTGAAGGATATTTAACATATCATCTAGCATTAACGGATACAACAATTCGTCATTTGTAAGAGTTTTGTCTCCTATTATTAAATCAGTATTGAATCTAATTTTATCATTAAATCTATAGTATTTTCTAATAAATTTAAGATTTTCAGTTTCTATTGTTGGCAGTGAACCCAAATAATCATCATTTGATATTAAAAACGGAAAGAAGTTTATCCATTGAATTACTAATTTTCCGTTATTTAGAACTCTGATTACCGAATCAATAAAGTTTTCAATCTCTTTTAAGTCCTTTAAATGAGGAAGTGAATTACCTATACAATATACCAGATTAAAATTTTTATCCAGTTTATCAATATCTAACATATTCATCTCCCTTGCATCTATATTGTTTCTTTTCCTCGCGATCTCAACCATTGAAGGTTCGAGATCTATACCCATCACATTTTTACCTCTAGCGTTTAATAGACTAGCAACTTTACCAGTACCACATGCTATATCTAAAGCCATGTCACCATTCATTGACTCCTCTAAAAAGTCAATCTGAGCCTTACCTGGTACAAAGATTTCTTCATAATACTCGACAATAGAGTTATAAAATTCACTCATACTAACCTCCATTACAATTCATCTATTCTAACTTGTATCTCTGTTACATATTCATCGGTAATTGAAGTACTATGGATATCAAGCCTATATAATTCTAATACCGGGTACTTAATTTTATACCCTAGTTTTGGAATTTCTTCCAATAATTTTTTATAGTAGATATCTCCATTCTTATAATCACCTTTATAGTAAATGGTTGCATACTCACCTCCGGGAATTATTGCATCAAATTCTTCCTCGTCCTCATCAAGTAAGAAAAAAACATTTTGATAATCAGAAAAATCACCTCTTCTAACTCCGCTTCTAGTTATCATAACTCCCATATCCTTACTTGCAAATAGCATTAATCTTGAGTCATCTCTACTCTCAAGCTTTCTAAATGCAAGATCAATCTCTTCATCAGTCTCAAAATTTCCCTCAATAAAAATAATCTTTCTTTTTTCAATAGACTTTATTTTTACCTGGTTATAATCATCCATATTGCTAATTTCCCTTAAAGATTGAAGTCTTTTCTTCAAATATCTCTGTTGTTTTAATAGTGGAGCAATTTCTTTGTCTATAAAGTTAATCTCACTTTTAATTAAATCTAAACTCAATTCTAATGATCTGTTTTCTAAATAACTTTTTATCTGAGCTATTGTGAAACCAAGTTTCCTCATATCATTTATTATGTTTAACTTCCAGATATCATCCAGTGTATATAATCTATATCCATTAGAAGCACGTTTTGGATTCAGTAGTCCTTTTCTCTCGTAAAGTCTTAATGCATCAGTACTCAAATTATAAATTTTACTAATTTCACCTATTTTATACTCTTTTTTCATATTTCCCCCCTTGACCTTAGACCTAGTCTAAGGTTTATTATATATGAGGATGTTTAATTCGTAAATAAATTTTGAAAGGATGTTATCATGCAGTACCTTGGAAGCTCAGGGCCCGGCCTGAGACGCCAGTTTTATAAATATTTAATACCATCGATCGGGGCGATGTGGTTTTTTTCAATATACACTATGGTTGACGGTATATTTGTAGGGCAAGGAGTAGGACCGGAAGCACTTGCAGCTGTTAATTTATCAATGCCATTTATCAGTACTCTGTTTGCAATAGCACTTCTGTTTTCAGTAGGTGGTTCTACTCTAATAACTTATTATTTAGGAACCGGTGATTATAAAAGGAGTAATAGAATCTTTACATCGACACTAGTATTAGTGTCAATTTTAGGTCTTACGATTGCTATTCTTGCTTTTTTAAATCTAAATAAGCTTATTGATTTACTTGGAGCTTCAAGCCAAACAAATAAATTGGTTCACGACTATTTAAAAATTATAATTATATTTAGTCCATTCTTTATACTAGCTTATACTATGGAAGTTCTCGTAAAAGCTGATGGTAATCCATCACATTCATTTTATTTGGTGCTTATTTCTGCAATCACAAATATCGTTTTAGATTATGTGCTTGTTATTAAATACAGTTATGGTGTTACAGGAGCGGCTTATGCTACCGGAATAGCACAATTCATTGCTTGTGCTGGTTATTTTTCGCATTTTTTATTGGGTAAATCCAAACTTAAAATTACAAAACCTGCCTTAGGTTCAAGAACTATAAAATCTATAATAAAACTAGGATTCCCAGAATCACTTACTGAGTTCTCAGGTGGTTTTGCTACATTTATCTTTAATTATTCTATTATAAAATACTTAGGTCACCATGCAATTGCATCATTTTCAGTAATTATGTATATGAACAATTTAGTATTATCTACGATGGTTGCTATTAATCAAGGTGTTCAACCTCTTATAAGTTTTTATCATGGTAATGCTGACGCAAAATGTATAAAAAAGCTAAGTAAATTGACCATAAAATCAGCTGTGTTTTGGAGTGTTTTATTTTTTGTTATAAGCAGAGTTTTTACAAGCGAGATAGTCTCACTTTTTATTTCTAAAAATAATTCTGAATTATTTAAGATGTCTGTAACAGGATTAAAACTATATAGTTTGAGCTTTTTAATAGCAGGATTCAATATAATAATCTCCGGTTTCTTTACTGCAGTTAAAAACTCCGGGTCAGCAATGATTATATCTTCACTTAGAGGTTATGTTACAATATCTTTTACACTTGTTTTCCTTCCCTATTTAATCGGCAGTAATGGTATATGGTTGTCATCACTGGTCAGCGAATTTATAACTATTATATTATCAATCTTAATACTTCAGCATGACTTACCGGAATTAAGAGCATCATTAGTGAGAATGAGAAAAAGCAGAAAACTAAAACCAAAAATTGAAGTTAATTAATAATCGATGAATTAATAAACCCCAGAATCCGAGCCTTGGATTTGGGGTTTTAAATTACTCTGGTAGTAAACGTTAAATCATCTAATATAAATATGTTAAAATAGAATTATATTCTATTTTTTGATATAATAAATCAGTACTTTATTACATATAACATCATATTATCAACAGTTTATATTAGAGTATACGAGTTGTAATCAGTTCAGAAGAAAAGATAGAATAATAGCTCTCTTTTATCAAAGCATTAATAGGTAGCACAAACTAATTGAAATCGGTTGATTATAAATAACATTAAATTCTAATTGGCTATCCGTTAGTTACTTGTTAGCTATAGTATCAAATTATAAAGTAATAAAGTTATATATCAAAATCGTTAAAAATCAAGGCATATAAAAACGGCTATACCATTTTGATACAGCCGTTTCCACTGGTCGGAGTGACAGGATTTGAACCTGCGACCCCTTGACCCCCAGTCAAGTGCGCTACCGAACTGCGCTACACCCCGTCACTATGAGTATTGTACTATAAACATAAGAATTTGTCACTTAGAAATCATAATAATACTTAATAATAGAGGTAATTATGAATAAATTACAAAAAAAACATTTGTTAGAAAAAATAATGGACATACTTTTTTTGTCTACAATATTTTTTATACCAATAGAAATATCTTTAAATCTTAGATTTCTTAAATTTATTTCACCTTATAAAATTTCTATTTTGCTTTTAAGTTTAGTATTTGTATATAATTTTGTAACATATTATAAAGAAGAGTTACAGAATATAAAGAAATCCCTAATCGAAATGTATTATAGGTATAAATACGTAATAATAACTGTTACGATTTATTTTTTATTCGATTTAATTTCACTTTTATGGACAAAAGATGTACGTTTTGCACTTAGAAAGTATATAACAATAATACCTATGATAGTTCTATTCTTGTATTCTTGTCTATACTATTTTAGAGTAAATGATGACTTAAGTAGATATCAAAAAACAAGGTATGTTGCCCTAAGCATGGGTTTAATGGCATTCGCGCTTTCATTAGCCACGTGGATTGTATACTTAGTTAATAACAGAACATATTATATTTTGAGAATGTCTTTAAGTCCCGATTATAATCAATTTACATTGTCTATAATACTCGGCTTTTTATGCGGAATGTATTTTATCCTAACAACCAAAGACATTCAGTCAAAGCTTGTTTCATTTTTTTGTTATACATTAACAATAATGCCACTATTTCACCTATCCGGGTCGAGAAGGACAATGTTAATATATTTACCACTTTACGCTGTTCTATCAATATTTTTGTTGGTAGAATTAAATAGGAAGAAGAATAGAAATTTGATGATTTTAGCTATTGCCATAGTAGTATCTGTTCCTCTACTTAACCAAATGCTCATAGAAGGATATAATGTACATTCATCAAAGGTTTATAAAAAAATGTATGATGAATCAGTTGAAGCTGGCAAAGAATTAGTGTCCGCTGCAGAATCTAAAGAAGAATCTATTATTCACGACTTCAAACTTGAACAAAACCTACAGTTTAAAAGCGATACAATTAAAACCGGTGAGGCTTTCCAAGCACGTAACACATTATGGAAAATAGCAACTGATGAAATAAAGTCATATAATACAATAGAGCTATTAATAGGAAAAGGAGCATCTCATCAAAGAGATGTTTTTAGAACTGATGAAGCTGTAAAAGTATTATTTCCCGACGAGCAACCTCAGGAATTCAGCGGTTATATCCATCCGCATTCTATGATTTTTGTTGAACTATTAAATGGTGGAATCATTAAGTTAATCATTGTTCTTGCAATCATTATTTCAGTGCTATATTATGCGTATATTGCTTTTGTGAATAAGACATTCTATGGAGTTCTTTTAATCTTATTATATGGCGCTGTATTTTTATCCAGTCAAGTCATTGATTCTATATTTGGGCTTCTAGAAAGTAGATTAACATGGATATTTTTTATATTAGTCCTGGGAATTGTGTCTTATAATGGAAAAGACTTAAGAAGGGAGCTGGTTTAAACCAGCTCCTTTTTAGCTTAATGCTTCTTTTGATTTTTCTATAACGAAATCAGTAAAGTCTACTCCATCTATTTTAATAATACTTGGATCCATATAATCTACCATTACTTTGAAAAAGTTGATAATTAACATATTTTCTTTTATATAATATGTATCAACATGTCCAGGAACAAAGGCAACTTCAAAATTTTCATATTTACTATCGGTTTTAAACTCATCGTATAAGCTATCTAAATTAAGTAGTTTTATCGGTTGAAGCATAGCTTTCATGTTATCTAAATCTTCCATCATCCAAAGATTATTATTCCAAAATCTACTGTCCTTTTTACTCGGATTATTTAATCTCTCTCTATTCATTATTGCTGAAAGCACTGCTCTCATTGATTCTTTTGTAAACTCATCGTCATATAGTGGAGACATCTCCTGCTTATTTGCTATTTCAATAAAATAAGAATCAGCTACTTTCCCTCTAGAACATGTAGTTTCCCAGAAATATTGCATTAATTCAATAATTTCATAATTAATTTTGATACTCTTTAACATAGCACACCTCTTTTATTTTTTATAACCACAGATAGTATATATTATAATCATATTTAACTCAATATTTAATTATATTTTTATAGACATAATTAGTGTATAGTATTATAATCACTATTTGATGAGGTGATTATTTTGACAAAAAGAAAAGCTAATCTATCCTTGATATTTGTAACAGCTCTCTGGGGAGTTTCTTTTTATTTTGCAAGACTGGGAATAGAAGATTTAGGAATACTTTCACTTAATGCATATAGATTTTTATTTGCATTTATCTTTCTATGTGTTTTTTCAATTAGAAAAATAACAAAAGTAAATTTTGTAACTTTGAAATATTCCATACTTTCAGGGATTCCCGTAGTCCTTGCATATCTTAGTTATTCTTATGGTATTGTAAATACATCTCTTTCTAATGCAGCTTTTTTATGTTGCTTAGCAGTACTATTTACTCCAATATTTTCTTATTTTTTTAATAATATTGTACCGAACAAGAAACTCATTTTCTCACTTGTAATTTGTATTCCAGGCATTGCCCTGATCACCTTAAATGAGAGCTTCGTACTATCAAATGGGGATTTATTCTGCATCTTATGTGCAGCTCTTTATGCTTTAACAATAATAATTATGGAAAAAGGTGTCAATACTATTGATGTAGATCCTTATAATTTAGCTGCTTTTCAACTAGGTTTTGTAGGATTATGCTATCTGCTACTTACCTTTATTTTTGAGGGTCCAATACTTCCAAGTTCATCTAATACCATTATAGTTGTCGCTGCACTTGCAATCTTATGCACTGCAATAACTACAGTAATTCAATCAATAGCACAAAAATATACTACAGCGACAAATGTCGGATTAATTTTTACTTTAGAACCAATTTTTGCTTCGATAGCTTCATACTTTCTAGCAAACGAGGTAATGACTGCAAATCAAATACTTGGAGCATTGATAATTATATCATCAATTATAATCTTAGAAGTAAGATGGTCGGAAACTAAAATTTATGAAATTATATTTTATAGAACAAAAAATGCTACCACGCGGGAATGGTAGCTTTATTTTTTATAATTTTTATAATTTATATATTTCAATTTACTACTAAATTTGACTTAAAAAAACATCAATTAGGTTATTAAAATAGATTTTATATTATTATAACCATAAAAATTGGCAAATCGAATCGTGCAATGACTCTAAAATCCGAGTTCTTCACCGATAATGATTGGTACTATATTATTCTTATATTGCTTAACCTTAACATGAAATGTACACATTCTATCAATAGATTTACAATCAGTACAGTAACCAATTTTAGCACATGGTGTTTTTCGATCCAGTCTACGTGCATTTTGTGGAGCTGCAATTGTTTCAACACGATACTCGAGTGAATTTTCATTTTTAACGATTTTATTTATTCCAAAAACCACAAAAATAAAATCATGAGGAATTAAAAGATTCCTAACCCTATTACCTACTCCATCAACGAAGTACATAATTCCATCCATGCTCACTGCATTAGCACTAAGTAAATAGATATTAGCACGGTCGGCGTCTTCATATTTAGAGCCTTCCCAGTGCCAGTATACTTCATTTCCATTTCGTAGTAATACTTCATATAGTCCAAGTTCTTTTATTGTCATAGACCCGCCTATACCAACACTTGAGTTTGCTATTTTTTCTATTAGATATGCTTTTGCTTTATCAGAATCATTAAAATAAAGAGGTTTAAACCCCATTCTTTTAAAATTATACAGTAATAATTCAATATCAAATATCATTGGCACCACCTATTTAATAATTTACTGTATTATATTATATGGCATATACACTTTTTAAACAACAAAGAATGCTAAAAGCATTAATCTTTCAGCATTCTTTATTATATGTGTTTCTGATATTCATATATTAAATCTTCTAAATCCATCTCCTTTAAATGATATCTAATAGTTGAAAGCCCAAATTTTCGAGAAGCTTCTAAATTAATGTTCAAATCATCAATAAACAAAGATTCACAAGGTTTGAGATTATATTTATCTATTAGGATTTCATATATCTTAGGATCCGGTTTGCCAACTTTATAATCACAAGATATTACTTGACCATCAAACAAATCATAATATTTCTGGTCCCATTTTAACTCATAAAAATCAGGACTATAATTTGATAGAATATAAATTTTCTTACCCTCTCCTTTTTGCTCTTTATAAAAATCTAAAAGAGGTTCGTTAAACTCCATATATTCCCACCATGAATTCAGAATATTATTAACGAGTTTTCTATCCTCAGGATTTAGTAAAGCTACTGCGTTATTCTCAAGCTCTGCCTTAGTAATTAAATCCCTGTCCCAGTAATACCAGTCCTCCCCCATAAAAATAGCCGATGCCACTTCTTCAATTCTTTCCGGATTCACACCGTACTTTTGAACAAGATTTAAAGGATTAAATTCAAGAACTACATTACCTAAATCTGTTATAATATTTTTAATCACTTATTTCCTCGAATTCCTATAATTATTAAGTAGATGAGTCCAGTCGGTTTGTATCACATTAAATCCAAATTCCAATAATTTTCCCCATCCACTATCAAACCCATTTTTCAGCGATAAATCATCATCAAATCCTGCAATCAGTACAATTCTGTTATTTAGAGTTTCTGCGTTAACAAAAGTGAAAAAGCCTTACCAAAATAATTCTATATATTTTTAATTTACCCAGTTAAAGGGATTGCAAACTAAAAGTACTTTTATTTTCAAATTCAAAGACCACTCTATAATTTCCATTCAAGTCTATATTTTAAAGAATAGATAAGCCGAAGTCGTATAATCTATATACTACCTTAAAACAAGCTATTATTCAGTAATTTATATCATTATCTGAAGTTCTTATATTGTGATTAAATTCCTAATTTTTGTGTGTGTTTAATGACTTCATTTAGTCTAATCTTAAAATCTTGCTTATCATATTTATCAAGCTCAATATCTCCGACTATAGCACCATCTTTCATAAATAATACCCTATCTGCCCTACTAGCAACTTTTATGTCATGGGTAACAAGTACAATTGCAGTTCCATTTTCATTAATTTGAGAGAATATATCCATTATTTCTTCAGATGTACTTGAATTAAGTGCACCTGTTGGTTCGTCGGCAAAAATGATTTTTGGCTCATTCATTAGACTTCTACATATATCTGCTCGTTGTAATTGTCCTCCTGAAACCTGGTTTATACTTCTTTCAGAAAGTTCACCAATACCTAGTTCCTCCATTTTGTTTAATGCTTTTTCTTTTAAAGACTGAATTTTGTTTTTGTGATCCCGTAATTGAGGAAAAATAATATTGTCTATTATATTGAGGTTCTTTAAAAGAGTTGGCTGTTGAAAAACAAAACCCATTTCTTTTCTTCTGATATCAGCAAGTTCAATTTCACTTGCCGTTGATAAATCCGTATCGTTAAAAATAACCTCTCCAGAATCTACATTATCCATACCACTAAGTGCATATAGAAGGGTGGATTTTCCGGACCCGGAAGCTCCCATTATAGCTACAAATTCTCCATGTTTTATGTCAAGTGTAATCCCATTTAATACCCTTTGAGTCGCCTCTCCATTTACGAATGACTTAACTATATTAATTCCTGATAATAATATCTTCATCATCTACTCCTTTAATAGTTCCGGTATGTTTATATCGCCAATTTTGATTGTTGATGAAATTGTAGCTAAAGCAGTTACTATAAATAATATGATAGGGATAACTAGAAGTGTATTGACAAAATCAGTCTCAAACTTAAATCCATCTGCTCCAAATGAAGCTAGTGCTGATGACACCACCCTCTCTCCAATAGTTCCCGATAAAAGAGTTCCTATTACTAAACCAGATATCATCACAATAAAAATTCTTGCAAAATACTGACTTTTAAGATCCTTATTTGTGTAACCAACAGACTTTGTCACAGCAATACTATATTTATTTTTAGCTAAAAGTAGTTTTAAAAATAATGAAATGATTAGAAATATGATTAAACTAGCAGCAGCTGTTGAAATAATTCTTGCACTATTTATTGAATTTAAAGTCTGTCCAAATATGTCCTTTATATATTTATCAATACTAGATATTCTTGTATTACTAAATAGATTAGAATATTCCTCGGACTTTTTTATTAGGTTTGTATTTTTTGAAAAATCAATATAGACTATATTCCACGAACTTTTAGAGTCGTCACTAAATACTGCTTTTGCTGTTTTCCCACCATTGGTGATATCAGAATATATACCGCTTATTATTAGAGATTTTTCTTTGATTTCTGTTTTTAGTAATATTTTATCTCCTGTTTTTTTATTCCAATCTTTAGCAAGTAATGAAGATATAGCTATTTCATTTTCGTTCTTAGGCATTGAGCCATTTATGGTATCAATCGGAAACAGATTAAAATCTCCAAGTTCAACTTTAACATTTTCATATACACCATCATTGAGTGCTTTATATGTTTTAGTTGTTAATAAACTGGACTTAGTTACACTGGAGTCATTTTCTATATAACTCATTATTTCTTTAGTAGTTTCCTTTAAGCCATCTGCCTTTTGAATATCAATCCTCAAGTCCGAATCTCCAATTCCCATATAGGATACAAATGATTTTGAAGACATAGTATTATAGAGGTTAAAAGGTATTGAAATGATAAAAGAAGTCAGTAAAAAAACTATAAATAATGTGAGATACATTTTAGGATTTGTAACTACATCCTTAATACCAAGTTGGTAATTAATCGGAATAATGCTTTCTTTCAAACTTTGTAATTTCCATTTATTCCCGGTATAACCAAACTTTAATGCTTGTATAGTCGATATCTTATTAAATCTTTTAAGGATAATAACAATAAATAAGATAATTGTTAGAAACAATAATAAATTTGTGAATATAGAAAGTCCTAAAGCAAGCACCTGGCTCCCACTTTCACCAAAATTTAAAACAATTTCAGAATTAAGAGGTTTAATAAAAGCCAACGAAATAATACTGCCTAAAATTATTCCCAACAAAGCTAAAAATCCATAATTATAGATATACATAAGTCGAATGTCTGATATTCTAACTCCCAAAGCTTTTAACACAGCTATTTCTCTATAATCCTCTTCTATTTTTGATAAAAGTGTAAATCTAACACATAGAAGTGAGATCAGAACAACGATTAGACTAATTAAAAGGATTATAGCAATCATTATGCCATCAGACATGGCGTTTACCATTCTGAACAGTGTCCATGTAAGTGTTGGGCCATTTGCCGGCAAATTGGCAGCAGTATACTCGGTTTCAAAACCTCCTATATCATTTAAATCCTCTAATCTAAACTCTATTAAACTTTCTAAATTTCCAATTGTATATAAACTATTATAATCTGTTTCATTTACCAAAAATCTCTTAGATGAAGCTAAAGGTGAACTCATCTGTGAATCTCTTATAAATCCTTTTATAACTAATTTAATTCCTTCAATTTCAATCTTATCTCCTGATTTCATAACACCATTTTTTAAATAATATATTGGTGCGTATATCTCTCCTTCAATTGGTTCTACAATATTACCATCTAAATCCAATAAAAAGTCAAAGGACTTACTTTGGACAACAAAACCACTATCTTGCGTAGATTCAATGAGAGGCATACCATTAATGATAATCTTATCATTTTCAATTCCAAGAAAATCGATAATCTGATAGTCTGTTATTTTCTTATTATTCATTGCGAAGCTATCAATCTTCTCTCTATCGATTTCTCCCGTATGCATTTGCATAAAATGCGGGGTCAATGAACTCTCCATAAGCTTATCAATGGAACTAAAAAGATTTGTTCCAAGTACAGAAGTAAGGGTTAACAATAAAGATGCAACAGCAATAAAAGATACCATAATTAATGTAGTTATAAGATTACGTCTATAATCATTCCAAATTAATTTAATGTTCATGACTGGATTTCCTTCCATTTATTCATAGATAATCTATGTATAATAGTTCTAATTTCAGTTTAAATTAGTTTAAATTATCTATAAAAGCATTTTTAATATATTCAAGTTTACCTTGCTCAACTCCTAGTATACGTTCAAAATTGTAGAAAAATATTTCAATTCTACTAACTATCTGAGAAGGACCTAAATCAAGGAGATTTCTAGACATTAATGTTTCTAAATATACAACTGCTATCTCTATTGCTTCAAGCGGATAAGGAGTTTTAAAAACATCTTCAGCTATTCCATCTTTTATGATTATTGATAATATGTTTGGTATTTCGTTTAATAGTATTTTGTTTATCTTTTGGTGCATCAATGCATTTTGAGGACTATTCATATGATCCATCATAGCTTTGTTTTCATCTTGATTAACTATACTCATTGCGGCAATCGATTTAATGAACCTGTCCTCTATTGACATACTTCTATCTTCGGCAATTTCTCTAACCTTAACAATTATACTTTGAGTTTTTATAGCAATTAATTCATCCATTATTTCTTCCTTTGAATCAAAATGGTGATATAAAGTACCTTTAGCAATTCCAACTTCATTAATGATGTCAGAAACACTAGTTCTATCAAATCCTTTTTCCATAAAAAGCTTTGATGCTGCGATCAGTATATTACTTCTGGTATCTTTTGTTATATTCTGAAACATTATTTTCCTCCACTCGACCATTGGTCGGTTTTCTATATGATAACAGTTATCAATATATTTGTCAATTATATTTAATTATTTATTGTGAGATTTGAATTTAAGTCTTTATAATATGGATATTTACATAAAAAAATTAGGACGGTTTCGTCCTAATCTTCCATTTCATATAGATATATATATTTAAATCCAAAACTCATATAAGCACTACTGGTATTTAATACACCAAGTAAAACCCTTTTCGGAGGTTCTAATTTACATAAGTACTTCTTTCCTTCAATATTTACAATAGGCATTTTCCCTGCTCTAACAACTTCCATCTCATGATTTTCTTCCTTTGCCCAGTAGAGCAGTTCTTTAAGAAAATCACTCTCGTTCATTACAGGATCTTGTGGTTCTATTGAATATTTAATTTTCATTGTATACCTCCTTTTTTTTCTTATAAAAAGTATACTGCTTTTTGTTATTTTATTTTTATTCTTTATATTTTTTTATATTTTATATTAAACTAAACTGTTTGATGACTTGAAGTATCTTTTAAATACTTAAACAAGAAACCACTATATATAATCATCACAAACGCACCAATAATAGCAGTCCACATTATAATCGGATAGTTTCCATTAAACCAATCCGGACTTCTATGAATTAGCCATATTTGTAGTAGTGCCCAAGAAACAGGAAGTGGTATTATTATGTTTTTAACTTTATATGCAACATATGCAGTCAATACCATGGATACTATCAGTGTTATAATTGTCCAGAATACGGGAACGCTCATAAATATATTCCAATTAAACTTTACTAATAATGCAGCAATATTTAAAAGAGTTGCCATCATTGTCCATCCGGTATATAAACCAAACGCAAAGTACGGAACTTTGAGTATATTCATTTTTAATGATGATATATTCATACATATCTTAGCATTAGTCATAGCAAGTAATAAAGTAAGTACTGCCGATAATAAAAGCATTTCATATGAAAATACAATTATCCAGGCGATATTTAATAAACAAGTGAAATAAAACAGCTTTGATATGGACTCAGTTGCTTCTTGAGAATTTCGTGTTTTATGGTATCTCAATAAGATAATAAAGGATAATATGATTGAAATATATATTAAACCCCATATTCCAAATGCTATCGGTGCAGGTGTTATAAGTGTTGGATATTTATCGGACACTGCTTTTTGTGACATTCCATTTATAAACCCATTTGCGCCAAGGAAATTTACTATTAAAGTTATACCATATAATACTAGTGCTAATATTATACTTTTTTTAGTTTTTTCTTTCATTTTTTTCACCTCTTATGATGCTTATACCCTATAAATCTACGAGGTATTCAAATACCTAATTAAAAAAAGGCCAGATGGCCTTTTTTACTAAATCCTCGATATTAATTCTACGATAAAGTTATAGACTCTTTTTGCTGATTCAATTTCCATACTTTCTTTAGGAGTGTGTGCTCCTGTAATATTTGGTCCTATAGAAATCATGTCCATAGCCGGATACTTTGATGCAATAGCTCCGCACTCTAGTCCTGCATGTACTACTATTGTTTCAAATTTCTTACCATACATCTCTAAATACAGCTCTTCAGCAAGATCTTTTAATGCAGATTTATCAGAAAATTCCCATCCCGGATATTCCATATCCATTTTATATGAAAAGTTATGTTCTTCAAAAACTGCTGCACATTTCATAGCAAGATCATTTTTAATTTTATCGCTGGAACTTCTAACAGAGTTCTCCAGATAGATCACACCGTTTTTTTCTCTTATAGATGCTAAATTATTTGAGCTTTCAACTGAATCTGTATCTTTAACAAAAGTATTCACACCTGTTGGCATATCTTGAATCATATCAATAACATCATTAGTTGTATCCATAGACCAAACTCTATCTACTTTATCTACCATTTCTAATGAAATGATTAACTCACCGTCTACTTCAGAGAATTGTTTTATGGTTTGTTCTTTAATAGTTTCGATAACAGATTCAATGTTTTCAATTTCAGAAAATGTTAGTTCTACTTCCCCGGATCTTGGTATTGCATTATCCAAACTCCCGGCAGTAAATGAAGAGACTCTGAAATCTGTCTTTGTGGATAATTCTTTTAAAAAGTATGCTATTACTTTTAAAATATTCCCTCTATTTTTATTTATCTCCATACCTGAATGGCCACCTTTAAACCCTTCAAATATAAGCTTTATACCCTTGTTATCTGCATCTTCCCACACGATATCATGTTCAGCTAATATTGTAACTCCTCCAGCTGATCCCACTGTTAAAATTCCCTCTTCTTCGGAGTCTATATTAATTAGCATTTTACCTTTTAAAATATCATTTGAGATTCCTAAGGCACCACTCATATCGGTTTCTTCAGAAGTAGTGACAAAGAGTTCGATTTCAGGATGTTGCAAAGTGTTATCAGCTAGAATTGCCATTCCCATAGCTATAGCAATTCCATCATCCGCACCCAGTGTAGTTTTATCTGCTATAAGAAAACCGTCCTTCTCGATAATCTTTATTGGATCTGTAAAGAAATTATGATTAGAATCACAGTCTTTTTCACAAACCATATCCATATGTCCTTGAAGAATTACTCCTGGACTATTTTCATAACCTTTAGTTGCGGGTTTTCTTATAACGATATTTAAAAGATCATCCTGTATTACTTCCAATCCCAATTTCTCTCCAAAACGCTTAAGAAAATTGGAGATTTCCTTTTCATTTCCGCTACATCTAGGGATTTGATTTAATTCCTCAAAATACTCAAGAAACTTTAACCCCTTTGTATTTATAGTCATATTATCTCCTCTATTTAGCATTATTTATAATAATTTTATTAACTACTTCAACAGCTTTTTTCATAGCATCATAAGACACCATTTCAAATCTACCATGATAATTATGACCACCTGTAAATAAATTTGGTGTTGGTAGTCCCATATATGAAAGTCTCGCCCCATCAGTGCCGCCTCTTATTGGTTTGATAAGTGGTTCAACTCCAGCTTCTTCCATTGAGGTTTTTGCTAGTTCAACTATTTCAAAATGCGGCTTAATTTTTTCTTTCATATTATAGTAGCTATCTTCAACATTTATATCTATTATATTTCCATATTTGTAATTTAAAAAATCAGAAATTTTGAGGATCAATTCTTTCTTTTCATTGAATTTTTCCATATTATGATCCCTGATTATATAGAACATTTCGGTATAATCAACTGTCCCATTTAATTCATCTAGTAAATAAAACCCTTCGTAACCTTCTGTATATTCTGGTTTTTGATCTACAGGAAGCATTGAATCAAACTCCATAGCAACTCTTAATGAGTTAACCATAATGTTTTTTGCTGATCCCGGATGAACATTTTTACCTTGAATTTTTATAGAAACAGATGCAGCATTAAAGTTTTCATACTCAAGTTCACCAATTGGGCCACCATCTAATGTATATGCAAAGTCTGCCCCAAATTTTTCTACATCAAATAAATCGGCGCCACGTCCAATCTCTTCATCAGGTGTAAAACCTATCTTAATATCTCCACGATTAATATCTGGGTTATCGATAAAATACTTTACAACTTCCATTATAATGGCTATCCCTGCCTTGTCATCTGCACCAAGAAGGGTCGTGCCATCTGTTGTTATTAACTTTTGTCCTATAAGTTCATTCAGCACTGGAAAATCAGTTACAGTCATAGTGTAGTTTTCATTTAGAACAATATCTCCTCCGGAATAATCAATAATCTTGGGATTAATACATTTCCCATCAAGATCAGGTGAAGTATCCATATGCGCAATAAGTCCAATTGTCTTAGCATCGGGATTATTTCCTTTTAAACTTCCATACACATAACCATTTTCATCCATATGAGCATCCTCGACTCCCATCTCATGAAGCTCATCAACCAAAACCCTTCCTAACTCCTTTTGTCCGGGTGTAGAAGGGACCGTGCTGCTTTTATCATCACTTTTAGTATCATATGAAATATAATTTAAAAATCTCTCCATTAAGGTTTCCATAAACGCCTCCTCTTTATTAGAATACAGTTTGTACCCCAAGCATTATCAATGCAAAAACACCTAATATCCCCATTAGTGGTAAGATGAATTTTAACCATTTATCATAAGATATATCTACCATCTCTAATGTTGCAAGTATTAAGCCTGTCGGAGTTATAAACGACATCCAACCTTGTCCATATGTGTACGCGGATACAACTACATCTCTTCCTATATTAACAGCATCAGCAAGTGGTGCAACTATTGGCATAGAAAGTGTTGCAAGACCTGATGAAGAAGGTATGAATATTCCTAAGAACGAGAATAAAACCATCTGTACTGATGAGAATAAAATACCGTTCATATTTCCAATTATATTGGTCGCATTATAAAGTAGTGTATCAGAAATCATACCATTATCCATAATTAGATTGATACCTCTCGCAACTCCGATGATTAAAGCAACAGAAACCAAATCTGCAGCTCCTGATAAAAATGTATTAACTGCTTTTTTCTCACCAAGCCCCGAAAGAACTATCATTACAATACCTACTGCCAAGAAAAGTGTTGACATTTCTTCAAACCACCAGCCTTGACTAGATACGCCCCATATCATAATCGGGAAAGCCGCAATGAAAATAACTAGCATAGCAATCCTTCTCCAGTCGAAAGGAACTACTTGGTTTGGATCATAGTCCTTTAGAAATCTTTCTCTTACCTTAGGCATATCTTCAGCTACTATGGAACTACTAGGATCTTTCTTAACTTTTTGTGCGTATCTGTAAATGTAAATTAGAGTAATTATCTGTGCAATAATAAGTGAAATTAATCTTATTGGAAGTCCGGTATTAAAGTTAATTCCGGCAGCATTCGAAGCAATAACTACTGAAAATGCATTCGTTGTTGAGAACATAGTTCCAATACAAGAACCCATATAGATTGCAGCGATAGTTACCATAGCATCGAATCCACTAGCTACAAAGATTGGCATTAATATAGGATAAAAAGCTATGGTTTCTTCGGCAAGTCCAAAAGTCGTTCCACCAACGGCAATTATAGTTGAAACAATAGCTACTAGTAAGAACTCCTTACCTTTAGTTTTTCTTGATAACGCTGCCATTCCCGCATCAAAAGTTCCCGTTTCATTTAATATACCGATGATACCACCTAGTATCAATACAAAAACAATTATTCCAACGGTATCATCAATACCTAAAACCGAAGCTTTTAAAACCGGGATTAATCCTTGAGGTTGTTGTTCTTGTTTAGCATAAGATCCCGGAATCGCAACAGGCTTAAAAATATCCCCATTCCTAAAACTCTCTAGGGGGATGCTGATGTCTAATTTATCAAGTTCACTTTGTTCTGCTGGAATAACTTCCTCTCCACCATCATGCTTAGTTATAGTGAAATTATCTGTTTCTTTATTGTAAGCTAGTCTTTCATAACTACCGGCAGGAATAATATAAGTCAATGCCGCTGCAATTATTAGTACTATAAAAAGCACTGTAAAAGCAGAAGGGAAATTTAAACTCCTCTTTTTATCTTTTCTTTTTTCAGTCATGTAATCCTCCTTAAAATTTATTGTGATTAAAGTATATAACCATTTTGAGAAAAAAAATAGTTATTAATAAATTTAAAGGAAATCATTTCCAAACTTCTTTATATATAGTTATTTATTCTAAATAAGTATTCATATGTAATTGAATAAATATAGAATTTGTAACATATGATATCATGCTTTTATATTCACATATTGCACCGAGCAGCTTACTAGGCTGTATGTAATCTCTTCCCAAGCATTTTTTACTGGTTTAAAGTCAAAGTAATTATATTTTTCCAAAACAAATTACATCGTCATTTTATTATTATTCGTTTTGTTAATTATTTCATTTTGTTAACATATAGGCCAATTACTTCTTTATTTGATTTAATATGTATATAATTTAACCTATAAAACTAAATATTTTATTGATAAATACTGAATAACAGGTATTTTCCACCATTGCTCTTAATAAAATTGTAACTGGTTAATTCGTTTAGTCCCTCTTTAGCAGTAGACTATATACAAATAAGACCATTCCTGTTTTTATATGGTTTCAGAGTTTATACATCTTATCCGTCATCTAAAGTTTGCGGTTAAGGTCCTATAAATTACTTTGTGATCCTAAAAAACAAATTTCATTTATATATTATACAGACTAAATCATTTTGAATTTTGAATCATTTATTATATTGTAATGAGCTTATGATATGAAACACATTTTTATTGTTTTCCATTGCCTCAAATTTGTTTTACAAAATTAATATAATTTTTATTGCTAACCATAAAACCTGGATACTTTTTCCAGCCATTAATCTACCCCCTCTAATTTTACAGCTTTCTTTATTAAAACTGTAATCATTAAAGGGGGTATGTCAGAAAATTATTTTTTAATATAAACTTGAACCTATATGATATGGTCCGGCTATTACTTTAATTCCATATTTATCTTTTATGTGACAATATATATTTGTAGGCACTAATAAAGGAATATGTTTATCATATTCATTAAAAAATAATACTGCAATAGAATCTTCATGAACAGTCCATGATTGTCCTTTCCTTTTGTTCCCTTTTATTTTAATATTATTAAAACTTTTTAGTTCATCCAACCCTTCTTTATCAGTTGTCCATTTATACTCAAGTCCGTCTCCAGTTGCATCTACAGTAATCCAAGTAACCTTACCATACGGAGCATAGAATGTTTTTGGTTCAGGACCTTTAAGTCGTAGTTTTTGTTTTATTATAGCTTCTCGTGAGTATATAGGTTCACCATTATCAACAATAACTTTACATCTAATCCTATTGTGCTCAGAACCTTCCTTTACTCTAAAACCGAGGTAAGAGTTATTGCTATCTACGAAATCTATATCCTTCCAAGTGTAATATGGATATTCTTTAAACTGCCATTGATATTTTATGTTTTTGGGGGTTGATGAATTTTGTTTTACATCTACAGTAAAAGTTGCTCCACCGCCCTGGATAGCATCTACTACATCTTCAGGACCTTCTATTTTTATAATTTGTGCTTTTAATATTGCATCCTTTATCAAATTGTAGTGATCTATCGTAATATATTTTAATAAATTTTCTATAGCGCTTTCTGCAGGTAATGGAAAAACTTCAACAATTACAGGAACCGTTTCTACTGAATGAGCATTTGGACTGTGTAAAACACATCTATAATTGTAGCTTAATGACTCAAGAGCGATAAAACTTAACTCACTTGTTATTGCACCACTGTAAATTTTGCTATCAGCAGGTATTGATATCCACTCACCATCTTTTTCGTATTGCCATTCATATGCTATTGGAGAATCTCCCCAAGCATCAACACTTATTTCAACCTTTTCACCTTCCCAGGGTTGTAAGTCGTTTGTAATATAATAATCAATTTCATTATTAGGGTATACTCTTACTGCATCTGTGTATATTCCATTTCCATTTTCATCTTCTACATAACAAATATAATCTTGTTCCAATCTAGTATTTAATAATATATCTCTAGATATAACTTTTACTTTTAGTGTAGGAGTATTAGATCCAATAAAATTATCTCCATCCTCTACTATGTCTACGAATTCTGTAGTAGTCTTTGGTGTTCTGCTAGTTATAACACTTTCTTTCCATTGATAAGTAAGACCTTTTCCTTCAGCTTCTATACTTAATTCTACATGTTCACCTACTTTTGCTGCAGCCCAAATTGCTTGTTTAGTGATTTTTGGTAAATCATCCTCAAAATCTACACTAAGTTCAGAAACTACATCCTCAGAAACAGAGTTTTTCCCACCGACAATTATAACTTTTTTAACTCTTTGTTCTATGAACTGTTTTGTTTCCTGATCTAGTGCCTTTGGATTTGTTAATAGTATCGGTGCACTATTTGCTTTTGCAATGCTTATAGCAGACAATGCATCCGGATAGTTCGTACCATCTACTAAAACTATTGTTTCAGAAGTAAATTGCACTCCCGGATAAGTATAGCTTGCAAGTTTTAATGCTGTCTCATACCTGTTTTCACCTGCTATTCTCTCTCCTACATATCCCGGTAATGGTAGTGATGACGTCCCTCCTAGTACTAGTTTTTTATCTGCATCAACTACAGGTAATTCATTTTTCTGAGACAATGCTAACGAAAATTCTTCCGCTGCAACTAATGTTCCTGCAGCCAACGCATCCGGAAAACCAAGGCCATCTGCATATATAGTATCTTTTTTCAGGCCAAGACCTCTTGCCTTTTCAATAATTTTTAGTGATGTTTCGAATCGATCATTTCCACTGAGTCTTTCAGTTTCGCATATATTCTTTACCTCATTTTCTACATCTTGAGAAATTGTATTTATTCCTCCAAGTATGTAGACTTTCTTTGCGTTTAACCTTCCTAGTTCTGCTTTTACACCTTCATCCAGTTTTTTCGCTGTTGTCAATAGAATCGGTGCCGGTAGTATAACTGATAGCTGACCTCCAGCCAAAGCATCGGCAAAGTTCTCGCCACTAGCAAGTACAACATTATCAGAAGTGACAAATTCCCTCTTACTTACCTCTATAGCTGTTTCATATCTATTCGTGCCTGATACACGCTCTATGGTTATTGTTGCACCAAACGCTACCACCGGTAGAACCACTGATATAATCATTATAAAGGCTAGTAATAATCCAATATACCTTTTTTTCATGACTCCTCCTTATCCGGATTAACCGGGTCTTTTAATTGTTAAATCATTGACATTTAAAGTCATTAAAAAGTAGATTTTTTCATTTAACTTTTATTCAATAATTTCGTGTTATTTGTTATTAACGGGATAAAACGGCGACCAATGTAATAAGTGGAGTTCAAGAGTTAATAGATTTCCATAAACAAGCCTTTATGAATTATAGATTAATAAGTAAGCTGTATCAATACCAATAGTTTTCTCATCTCTATTATATACTATTTCGATTTAATGTGTCAAAGTTTTATAGGGATCTTATTTTATAATTGTCTTAAATTTAGTCTTAATCATATCTCTTTCTGGTCATTAAAATGTCCTCCTGATTTTATTGTACTATGTAAAGTAAAGATCTATCCTTTCTAGGATAACCTATCCACCCTTTAATATTACAGTTTTAATTATTAAAACTGTAATATTAAACAAATTGCCCATTTATTTATAGTACTCTCCTGATAATTTAGTAAAACATATAGCCAATTTAAAAGCCGCTCAATTGAGCAGCTTTTAATAATAGTATTTATATCCAGTAATTATTTGCAGTAATTTATAATATTTCAACTACCCGCTATTAGATTTACTCTTAGTATTTTTTCCTCATTATTAATCACCAACCATTTGGGAATCCGGATAGTTTAGGTAATTGAAATTATATGGTCCTGCTACAACCTTATCACCATATTTATCCGTTATATGACAATATATAGTTTTTATATATTCAGGTGCGTCGTTACGCAGATAATACCAAACTGAATGTATTAGTATAGTATCATCATCAATAAATATTGCAAACCCGGATCTTTTGCCGTCTTTTATTTTAATATCAGAGTGACTGGTTATTTCGTTAAGTCCGGCTTTATCTTTTGTCCATTTATAAACGAGACTATCCCCGGTCACATCTAATTTAATCTCTTTTACTTTATCAAATTTAACATTGAAAGTTCGGGATTCAGGACCTCTAAACTTAAGTTTTTGTTTGATTATAGCCTCTTTTGAAAATATAGGTTCGCCATTATTTACTATAATTTTACATCTAACTCTATTGTGTTCGGAACCCTTTGTAATTCTAAAAGCTAGTGTAGGTTCATTGCTTTCAACAAAATCAATATCTTTCCATGTATTCCAAGGGTGTTTCTTAAACTGCCATTGATATTTTATGTTTGGTGGACTTGATGAACTATGATTAACCTTCACATTAAATGTCGCTCCATATCCTTGTACTATTCCGACAGCATCATTAGGTCCTTCTATGCCTACAATATCTTTATTCCATAATTCTACAGATTTAATTATTTTTCTAAATAAATCTACTGAAATGTATTGTGAGGCATTATGTTCTGCTTGTTCTGCCGGTAGTGGATATACCGTAACTCTTACAGCTTTAGTTTCGATGTCTTGTGCATTTGGACTTCGTAAAACACATCTATAATCGTAAGTTAACTCCTCTAGGGCTACAAAGCTTAATTTATTAGTATTTGCACCAGTGTATATTACGCTATCTGCAGGTATAGATAACCATTCTCCATTTTTTTTATATTCCCATTCATAAACTATTGGTGAATCTCCCCAAGCATCAACAGTTAGTTCTACCTTTTCTCCTTCCCAAGGATCTAGGTTTTCTGTAATATTATAGTCAATTTCATTATTAGGGTAAACCCTAACCATGTTTGTATACACCCCGTTACCGGATTCATCTTTTACATAGCACCTATAATCTTGTTCCAATCTATTGTTTAGTAACACATCTCTTGATATAATTTTTACTTTTAGATTAGCTGTGTTAGCTCCAATAAAGTTGTCCCCGTCATCTTTAATATCTACAAATTCTGTTACAACATTTGGTGTCCAGCTTGTAACTACCTTTTGTTGCCATTGATAAGTAAGACCATTTCCTTGTGCTTCTACATTTAGTTCAACGTATTTACCAACTTCAGCAAAGCCGACTTTTGGTTGTTTAGTTATTGTGATTGAATTTTCAACAGAGTCATCTTTAAGTATTTTCTCAACTTCTTCAGAAACAGAATTCTTACCTCCAACTATTATTACTTTTGATACTCTTTCCCTAATAAAATATTCAGTTTCAGGATCGAGTGATTTTGGATTAGTTAGTAGTATTGGAGCACTATTTGCATTTGCAATACTAATTGCTGATAATGCATCAGGATAATTAGTACCATCCACAAGTACAATTGTTTCCGATGTAAATTCAGCTCCGGGATAAGTATATTCTGCAAGTAAAAGAGCTGTTTGGTATCGATTTGTTCCAGCAATTCTTTCTCCATTATATTCAGGTAATGGTAGTGAATTCTTCCCACCCAAGACTAGTTGTTTGTTCGTCTCTATTACCGGCAGTTTTTCTTTAGGTGATAGAGATAAAGAGTAATTTCTTGCAGATACTATCGTCCCTGCTGCTAAAGCATCAGGAAAGCCTAGTCCATCTGCAAACACTGTATTTTTTGTTATGCCTAGAGATCTAGCTTTTTCTATTATTTTCTTTGAAGTTTCAAAACGATCACTACCATATAGTCTCTCAACTTCACATATCTTTTTTACTTCATCTTCTACAGCTTGTTTGATTGTATTATATCCTCCAAGAATGTAGACTTTATTTATATTTAATCTTGTCAATTCAGCCTTTACGTTATCATCTAGTTTATTTGCAGTAGTTAGTAAAATTGGTGCAGGAAGTATAACTGATAACTGACCACCGGCCAATGCATCTGCAAAGTTCTCTCCACTTGCAAGTATTGCAGTCTCTGATGTGTTAAATTCCCTTTTACTAACCGCAATAGCTGTTTCATACCTATTTGAGCCTGATACCCTCTCTATGGTAGGTGCTCCAAGCGCAACTACCGGTAGAATTGCCGAAATAATCATAATAAAGGCAAGTATTAAACCAATATGCTGTTTTTTCATGACTCCTCCTAATCCGGTTAACCGGTCTTTTGATTGTTAAATCATTGACATTTAAAGTCGTTAAAAAATCAAATCTATCCTTTTCTATTAACTTTTATTCAATAATTTGAGTTTTTAGTTACTGTTTGTATATAACGACAGTCAATGTAATAAGTGGAGTTTAAGAGTTAAGAGATTTTCATGAATAAGCTTAGATAATCTCTGGATTAATAAGTAAAAAGTGATAGAACCATTAGCTTTTCTCATGTATATTATATACTATAGTGGTTTACTGTGTCAAAGTTTAAAATTATTTATAATAATAAATAAAAAACTTCTAGAAAAAAACTAGTGTGTCGAATATAGAATATGTTATGGTCTTCGTATCTAAAAAGTATATATGTAATTTCAATTGCATCAATAAATGCACTAAGTTAAACTCAATTATCTTATTCTTGCTCCTAGACTAGTTTTATGCACTAAATATATCTTAAAATATATAAGATTATTAATCACAGAAGAACCTGAATTTGTTAGCATATAACTTTTTATATTCTTTCGTTGCAAATGCAACCTAATTTATATTGCTATTCTGTTATAATAAGTTTTAAGCAATAAAATATTTTAATAGGGAGCGAACGATATGATTGAACAAGTTTTTGCATTATCAACTGAAGACAAAGGCGTAGTTGAAAAAGTTATATTTGATGAAAATGTGCATTATTTGCACATGGTATTTGAAAAAGATGGCGGTTTACCGGAACATTTTTCTAATTCTAATGTCTATATGACTGTAATTAGAGGGAAGCTTTCGATTAGATTAGATGATCAAGATATACATGAGTATGATGCAGGTACACTTTTAAAGATTCCATTCCAAACCAAAATGAATGTAAAGAATCTACATGATGAAATCTTGGAATTAATCGTAGTAAAAGCTCCTGCTCCAAAAAATTAATATAAAATATTAAAATCAAAATAAGCCGGGATGATTATTAAATCAATCCCGGCTTAAATTTACAATTTTACTTATTCTCAAATGTAGATATAGTATATTTGGTTCATTAATCTTTAAACAAAGACTTGCTAACAATTTCAATCTTTTTAGCGTCATAATTAATTAATCCTTCATCTCTCATTTTAGAAAGCTCTCTGGAAAGTGACGTCCTCTGAACACCAAGCCTTTCAGCAAGTGCTTTCTTAGTTATATTAAGCTCGATTATATCCGAATCTTGCTTTTTTCTTTCATAATATAAAAAGCTAATTATACCTTCACGTATGGTCCTATTTACATAATGTTTAATTCTATCACTTAGTATAACTGTATTGTCAGATACATACTCAAGGTAGCTTCTTAAGAATTCATGATTATCTGAGAAAAGTTCGAATAGTCTATCAACTTCTATCTCTAAAATCAATGTAGCTTCTTTAGTAGTTACCGTCATAGGGTAAAAAGGATTTTTAGAAAACACCAAATTTCCACCAAGTATGTCGCCACTGTAGAATTCTGTTATTGTCATTAAGTTCCCTGACTTATCAATACGTTCTATGACAATCTTTCCGGAAACAATAATTTCTAGCTTAGAACATTTATCACCAACGAAATGAACAATATTGTTCTTTTCATATTTTATTATTTTAAAACTCCCATCATTAAGATAAGTTTCTATATCATTTTCCTTAATAGAGTTTAAGAGTTTAATCTCATTAATATATTTCAAAAATTTCCTCATACAGCCCCCTTAGTGTTACATTAGTAACACCTTTTTAATTATTTTATCACTATAATATAAATAGCTCAATAATATTAGGAGGTATTTTTAAATTATGAAATACATAGTCAATTTAATTAGAATAGGTTTTTTAGGCTTATTCATATTTCTTATGATAAATGGAAAGGCAAGTCTTTGGCTGATATTATTCCTCGCAAGCTTAGTATTGGCAGTGTTTTTAGGAAGAGTCTACTGTGGGTATGCATGCCTGATGAATACCTTTATGATCCCAACTGAATGGATATCAAAAAAGCTAAAACTTCAATCTGATAAAACCCCAAAATTTTTAAAAAACAGATATTTTGCATGGATATCTCTAGGAGTAAGTATTCTCTTGATCCTCGTTTCAAGAAGATTACTTCAAATTGACCTTCCTATACTGCCACTATGGATACTATTGTCGATACTTGTAACTTTGAGGTATAAACCTGAAGTGTTTCATAATCTGATCTGTCCATTTGGAGCACTACAGAGAACTTTTGGTAGATTTGCAATATTTACCGAGACAGTGAACAAGGAAGCATGCATTAGTTGCAAACTATGTGAGAAAGTTTGTCCATCCACAGCGGTTCTTGTTCGTGCTTATGACAATAAAGCATCTATAGATAGATCTCTATGTCTTCAATGTACAAATTGTAGACAGGTTTGCCCGACCAAAGCGATATACTATGGCAAGCACCAGCAATAATTCCGCTTAATTTACTAATATTATGTATAATAAAAATTTAAAGGCAGAGTGTCAGAATCCTAGTAATTCTGATACACTGCCTTAAATAGGTTTAATATATTATTCGTTTATATTGCTCCCATCTTTTCTTTATAAACTTCTTAAATGCTTAACACATTCTATATCCTTATTAATTATTCTGTATTCTTTACCCTGAAATAGATGCCATTGCAACAATAAGTGCATCCAGTTGATCAATCATTGTTTTTACTAATGACGAAGCTTCAGTCTTTCTTAGTAATTCAAGTTTTTCTTTTAAGTCTTTAGATTCATGTTTTGAGAAAAACTGATTTAGCTGTTTTCCTCTGTCCAAAATACTGCTAAGGATTAACATATCATTACTCACTTTATCTTTTTCTAAAACCTCATCACGCAGTTTTTGAACTACTGATTCAACATCGCTTTTATTAGGATAATATCTTACCTTATCTATTATGATACCAGACTTCTCCTCTTTTTCTACACTATTTTTAGCAGCTAAGCTATTAGAAATAGATTGAAACAATTCTTCATAACGTTTAGAAAAACTCATCGTATAATCTTGTAGGATCTTAGCTATACTTAAAGATCCAATATCTTTTAAATAATCATAAAATGGTCTCAATAATTCCAAATTTTCTGGTAAATCAGCAACAACAGTGACCATTTTCTTATCATCAATACTTATAACCTCGTTAAGACTTAGGTCTGAAATAGCAGAAGAAAGTAGGCAAGCTTCAGGATAATTTGTTGATAGGGATGGAAAAGTTCCTTTATCATTTAGAGTGAGTAGGGTATACTTTTCAACAATTGATAAATTCTTCATTATTTTATCTCCTTTAACTATTCATTTAATTTTAATAAATAATACTATTTACTCTTTAAATTTCCTATTGATAAATAGTTTTAGAAATATTTACCCTGTTAACAAAAGTTTAATCGCTTAATTACGATATTTAGATTCTTATATTTTCACTGTTACAAATTTTATATTGTATTTTTGACCTATATTTCGAATATAATTGTTCAAATTAGAAAATGCCATTTAATACAATTGAGAATGTTATAATCATATATCAATTGAAGACAAACGCTATAAAATATGCTTTAATAAAGTACCTTATCCCTTATGTTCTTTGTAGTACTACCACAGTCTCGACATGCGGTGTCTTTTGATTGGAAACATAATTTTTTATCCTCGTTATCGTTATGGGAACATAATTTATTAATATCTTTTTCTTTAGCATTCTTTCTTTTATCTTTAAAATTGTTAGAATCTTGACTATCATGGACTCCTGTTTTGAAATAAAATGTTAAGTCATACGGATTAATTTCTCCATCTTTGTCAATTCGACCCACTACAACTTTATCAACTATACTTTCAAAAACTGTTCTGTTAAATTCTTCTATAATATCTCTATTCTCTAATACCTTTTTGAATTCGTCTAATCTTTCCTTAATCGAATTTTCATCTTCAATTGTCAATTCTAGTATTTTCTTTTCATCAAGTATTTCTTCTTTTTGTTTTGATAGTTTTTTATATTTTTTTGTATAAATATCTTCATCTATACTTTCTTCTAGGTGAAGATTAACTAGCTTTCTTTCTTGATTGATGATTCTATTTAATTCGTTTTCTATCTTTTTCAAATCTTTAGATAAACTATTGTCATTTATCTCTTCTTCAACGATTTTTAAGAAATCATCTATTACAGTTGAATCTGCATGACATAGTTGTCTATAACTCTCTACAAAAGCTTTTTCTATTGCTGATTCTTGAACTCCTTTTGAGTGAGGACAATATTTTTTACCTTTTTTAGTTGACTTTACACACTGCCAGTTAATCTTTTTATATATTGAACTAGAGTGCCAAGTCCTTCTCGAAAGAATTTCACCACAAAATCCACATTCTAACATACTTGAAAAAGCATATTGTCTTGAAAGTTTTTCTCTTTTTCTTTCTTTGTTAGCAATCGTATTTCTATTTTGTGCTCTTCTCAATCTGATTTCTTGTGCCTTTTCAAAATCTTCTTTTGAAATAATTGGCTCATGATGATTTTCAATATGATACTTATCAGATTCTCCAAAATTTGCTAATCTTCTTTTTGTGATGGGATCAACTGTGAAAGTCTTACCCATTAATATATCTCCAATATACTTTTCATTTTTAATTATTCCTAACACTGTAGTATCGGACCATTTTGTTTTACCTCTAGGAGTAAGATACCCTTGTTCTTCTAATTCTCTACCTATAACTGATCCACCATATCCTTCTAAATATCTTTTAAATATATATTTAACAATTTTAGCTTCTTCTTCATTTATAGATATACTTTTTGTTGAAGAGTCATAATCATATCCAAGGCAACCTTGAAACCCAATGAGCTCTCCTTTTTCCATTTTCATTTTCAGTCCTTTTTTCACATGGGCTGAGGTATTTTCTACTTCTTGTTGAGCTACTGAACTTAATATCGTTAACAATAGCTCTCCATCCATAGTTAAAGTATCTATATTCTCTTCTTCAAATACTACTCCAACATTATTTTCTTTTAAAAGCCTTACATACTTTAAAGTATCTAATGTATTTCTAGCGAATCTAGATATAGATTTTGTTATTATCATATCTATGTCTCCATTTTGACAATCACTGATTAGTCTCATGAAATCAGCTCTTTTAGTTGCAGTTGTTCCTGTTGTTGCTTCATCTGCATATATCCCTGCTAGAGTCCATTCTTTATTATTGTTTATTAATCTTGTATAATAATCAACTTGTGAGTTATATGAATCAAGTTGATCTTTATTGTCTGTGCTGACTCTACAATATGCGGCAACTCGTTTTAAATCTAAATGCAACACATTTCTATTTCTTGCTCCTGTATTTGAAGCTTTAATTACTTTTACTTTATTCTTCATTTTTACCTCCTTCCCACTTTGTATCTTTCTACAGTGTTATTATATCACAGTACAGATTGTTTTCTATCTACTTTTTTAGAATCTTTTTCTAATCTTCTTTTTATTTTTATGTATTCTTTATCACTAATTAAGTTAAGTTCATAAAGTCTACATAGCATAGCTATTCTAATGCTATAAATTTGTATTGTTTTCATATTGACCTCCTATGTAAGATTAAGTTTTTTGACATTTACGAGTGCAGCGGATCTGCAACATAGGAATCTCACCTCCGCCCCTGTTCTAGACGAGCCGGCTTCAACTTTAGAAGTATCATTATAACCACTTAATTCATTGCTTAAGGTTTTCCAGTCCCTTAATTGAAGACTCATATTTATCGCTCTTTTTCTTTTATCCTTGCATTTGCAGTACTCATTTAAACCATCTTTTAATTCAGCAGAAAAGTCTTGGCGTATTTATCTTCATGCTCCTTAAGTGGACAAAGTCTCGTATTGGTCTATTCAGTTTTCAAGGTTCAATTAGTAGGTTTTTCCCTAATAAATGTCGCTCTTTAAAATGTCCTACATCTTTAAAGTGAATTTTTGATTCTGTTGGAACGGTTATATTAAAAAAAGGAGCAAGTTTTATACTTGCTCCTTAATTTTTATAAATCTTCTAGTAATCCTTTCAATTTCTTAAAGACTGAGTTTCTCATTCTTATAACTGATGTATGAGAGGTATTTAGTCTTCTCGCTAGTGAACGGATTGACTCTTCTTCGAAATACAAGCTTTCAATTAACTCTCTTTCTTCAATATTCAACGCCTCAAGCGCCTGACGTACTCTGTCAATTAAAAGTTTGGTTTCCACAATTTTTTCTACATCTATCTTGTCATCTCTTAAGTTATCTACAAAATTTCCATCCTTATCGTAAGAAGAAAAAAAGAGCAAGTGGTTTTTACGATCCACCTGCTCTAAATAGTTCTCACGATTTGTAATTTGCCAATATCCCTTATAAACTTCTTCACTTACATAAACTTTCTTTCCATCAATAAATATAAAATATTTTTTACTCATTTCTTCCTCCTTATTTGCTATTCATATATCAACTAATAGCAAATAAGGAGGGCTGCGAATACTAACCATAACTCCTCCTTTTTATGCATAAAAAAAGACCCAATCGATTTTTAATCGACTAGGTCTCTGCCAGAATATTTTAGTAGTTAGAGTTCAAACTTCTCCACTATACAAAATATATCATGGTTGGTATTCACTTGTCTTCCTATCATTATCCGTACAAAAGTTCAATATAAGTTCAAAAGTAGTTGGCGTTTTAAATTCTAACCAATGCTACCTAAGAGTTTTATTTCGTTTTTATTTCTGGTATTGCATAACCCCATAGAGCTATTCCCACTAAATATATAGCTTCTTTTTTTCGTTGATAATAAACTGTTTTTTCTAAAGATACAATCTGCATAACATCAATATCTGGAATCTTTTTTTCATTTAAGTACGCATTTTTAATAATTAAATAATAAAGATCTCCTTGATCAGGATATCTTTTTAATTGGATAAGAGATTTATCTATTAAATCAATAAGCCATTTGGTTTCAAATAAATAATTCACTTGATATTCAAAATCATTTCTCTTTTCTGTTGGAGCAAAATCATATAGATACTCCAACGCAGTATCTAATTTTCTTCCGTAAGTTACAATATCTTCCATTGCCATGTCATCTACTTTTTGATGTATCGACCAAACAACTTTTCTATAAATAGTTAAAAGAGCTTTAGTCTTATGCCAAACATTATCCTTATCTAACCCTAAACTTTTGCAAAGAGTTTCTATTTCTTTCATATTCTTTGAATATCCCATTTAAACCACCTTTCTTTCCAAAAATATTAACCTATAATATAATTCATTTTAAAGATACTCCTTATTGTTCATTCTCTTTCTGCTTCAGTTATTTATCTACTAATTATTACCATTTAAGAAAGTCTTCATTTATTTTTCTTTCCCAATATCAAAATATAATTCCCTTTATTTTTAAAAAATCCAAAATAAAGCTTAAATTAATACTTGCAGTTTTTTACCACCCACTAATAATTCTTGACATTTATCGGTACTTAGGTTTATAATATGAGTAGTTTAATTGCTATTTATGGATATTATATATATTTAAACTTCCAATGTCAATAGATAAAAAAGAATAATTAGAATTTAGACTACTAATAGTTTAGGAGGCTGTAAAAATGAGTTTTGGTAAAAAACTAAAACAATTAAGAGAAGAAAAAGGATTAACCCAAACAGAATTAGCAGAAGCTCTTGGGACAAGTTTAAAAACAATAAGTAACTACGAGGTCAAAGGAACAAGACCCAGAAGAATGGATATGTTTGAAAAAATTGCAAAATATTTTGATGTTGATATTAACTATCTTCTAACAGAAGAGTCTAGCTTTGTTATAAGTGCAAATAGTAAGTATGGCTATCATGGGGCAAAAGATGCTGAAAAGCTTCTATCTTCTATGACTGGACTTTTTGCAGGTGGAGAGTTACCTGAAGAAGATAAAGACGCATTGTTTAAAGCTATTCAAGAAGCCTATTGGGAGGCAAAACTAGAAAATAAGAAATATGGTAAGAAAAAATAATAAAAAAAGGAGCTGGATTTATGTCAAATAAATGGATATATGATAAGGTTCAGTCTCTAGTAAAAAGACATAAGACAAGAAACCCTGAAGAACTAGCGAGAGAACTAAATGTAAAGATCAGGTATTTCTCTGACACTAAGTCTCTACTAGGTATGTATAAGGTGGTAATGAGAAACCGATTTATCTTTATACCGTGTAATATAGGTCATTTAAAAAAGACCGTCCTCGCTCATGAACTAGGCCATGATCAACTCCATAGAGATTATTGTAAGGACGGGGCCAGTTTTCATGAAAGTAAGATATTTAATCCTACTAACAAATATGAAATAGAAGCTAATATATTTGCAGCACATCTCTTAATACCCGATGAGGAAGTTCTTCGTTTAATTAAATACGCTAATGATGATAGAGACTTGGCTAATCAATTAGAGGTAGATATTAACTTGCTAAACTTAAAAATATCAGAAATGGCCAAGCTTAAGCTTTTAAATCTAAATAACACCTATATTGAAAGACCAGATTGCCAGTTCTTAAAAGCTTATAAACCATTAGGTAAAGACTATTTTTAGCTAGAAGCAACTCATAAGATGTATTGATAATATGAAAGAGACTACGCCTAAAAAAGTATTTGTGGTTGCAAAGATTTTACACTAAAGTTAAATATATAAAACTTCTCTTCCTACTCTTATAGCTCTTTGCACATTACTCTTATAGTTCTTTGCACAATTATTGGATTGCAAGTGACTTATATGATTTATTTAAAATCTACTGTAAGGGAGAAATCTGTAAGTATTTGTTACATGAACCTTGGGCAGACAGCTATGTTTACACAATGCTATATTATAGTTTAGTCATAGTATTTGACAAGTTTTAGGGTAAAAAAAGCAGAGCTAGATAGAAAATCTAGCTCTGCTTTTTTTTAATTATCTCTTTAAGTGCATTGACTATAGTAATAGTTGTCAATATCTTTTTTTCTAGTATCTACTATTAATTTCTTTGATAGACCATTGACTATATTTTGGCTAATAGATTGCATTGTTTCTTTTTCGTGATAGTTGTAAATCCCGATATTAAAGTGAATAAAAATTCTTTTGTTAAAAACCCTATTCTTCTTTTTGATTCTCACCCTCTAAATCTACTTTAGTGGCAAAAAGAACGAATCTTGCATCATCTGTTTCATAACTACAAGTAGAAAGGGTTAAAAATTGTGTGTCTTCTTCTACTTGATCGACTAATAAGTTATTTGCCTCTTTCTTAATATCTTGAAAATAATCCTTTGCACCATAGTATTCATCAAAGTTTACATAACTATTAAAGTTAAAGATTTTATTTTCAGTATAGAGATTTAGTATCATGGATCCAATTACTTGATAATACTCTTTTTTGTCATCAAGATATAAAAAAATGTCTCTATTTTCTTTCATATAGGTCTTATCTTTATACTTGCCCAAGTCTGAAAACATTGTTCCATTTAACATATTGTGCCCATAAAGAATGAGATTATCTGACTGCAAATAGTCGTTTTCGTAATCCATGAAAATAGATCCATTAATATCATACTCCTTCTTTATATTATGTTTTAAATAAAATTCATTGTCTTTTCCTTGTACTACAGGATATTTTATCTGTGTATTAGGAATGTCTAAAACTCCTAATACATCTGGATTTATCTCTTTTAATCTATTTATTTCTTTTTGTTTGTAAGCTTCTTTTGGCTTATCAATCTCTTTTATTCTTATTTTTGCTTGTTCTACCTCTTCTTCCGTTTTCTCCGTTTCTGTAATTTTTTCTAAAACCTTTTTATTTATATCCGACGGTTTGCTCCATTGATAATATGAAAAACAAGTTATCAGTAATATTAAGCATATAAGAATAACCTTTTTCTTCCTTGCTTTCATTTCATCATCCTTTTTTATAAAAACAGCTGCCCATTAATATTATGGTCAGCTGTTTTTCTAGTTATAGTATACTTCTTCTATCTATCTGCTTTTTTCTTTTTTTCAATTTTTCTTGCTAGCAACAAGAATAAAGCTAATCCAAATAATGGTATATAATTGATGGTTCTCATAATACCTGTTTTAGGTATTTGTTTTTGTAAATCATAGATAATTTTTGGAACAATCTTGTTTGTCACATTATAGCCGTCAACCTTGCTTGTGTAACCTTCTACCTTATCTTCAGATATGGTATATTTAATTTCTTTACCCTTATTATCCATATCTAGATTTTCAAAAGTCCATTTCCAACCGTTAGATTCAGTTACAATCTTTTTATCAACTTCTATGCCATCGGCATATAAACGTATGATAATTTGATCTGGTCTTCTTCCTTCTTTATTGTTATTGTCTTCCCAAGTTTTATATCCTGATATATCAATTTTATCAGGCTTAGTTTCTTTTTCTGGTTCAGTTGGATTGTTAGGATTATTCGGTGTGTCTTGTCTTTGATTAGTGATTTTAAAACCAGTTTTCATCGACCCTGTAATAGACACCTTATATAAGTTTTCAAAAAACTTAATCTCATTATCTACTGCACCAACTTCCTTGATAGTGTAACTTACTAATTTACCATCTAAATCACTTGTTTGTGGTAAATCTTTAAAAGTAGCTTTCCAATCATTGTCCGCATTTAGAGTCTCTTTCTTACCTGTAGCTTCTCCATCTTTGTAAAGTTCTACTTCAATGGATTTTACTGGAGCTTTCATAGCTTTTCCGTCACTACCTAACCATTCTTTCTCTACCTTCACATTTCTTGTTGGCGGTATC
>JAEZWM010000089.1 GCA_023443025.1 Bacillota bacterium | reverse complement strand
TTTATGTAATGATATGAAATACGTGGGATAAAAATTGAACACATGGGGCAAAAACAGCCCGGAGGTTTTATGGTTATTTCGGACTTGATGAAAATTGTTCCTGAAATGGCTGAGATTTATTTAATTAGGGTGGATATACTGAAGACGATATCCGGGAATCAACCTATAGGTAGACGAGGAATCGTCCGTCTGCTAGATTTAAACGAACGCCAAGTAAGGAATCAATGTGAAATTTTACAAAAATTTAACTATATTAAAACCTCAGAAATGGGTATGTATATAACTGAGGAAGGTTTAGAAGTACTAAAGCTAAGCGAAGCTTATGTACAAGAATTTAAAAACCTTGCTTTGTTGAGGAATGCCTTAATTAAATACTTAGGTATTTCTGATGTTCACATTGTTGATGCGACTGTTGGTGGTGCTTTTAATAGCAATGTGTTTGCGAGTGCAGCTCAAGAGCATATTCACGAGTTTCTGGAAAACGATCAAGTGATTGGAATCACCGGCGGAAGCACTATGAAACAACTTGTCGATGGGATGAAAACCGACAGAGAATATCCCGACTCCATCATAGTTCCTGCTAGAGGAAGCCTAGGAAGAAAGTACAAGTATCAAGCTAATTCGATCGTTGAGATCCTGGCTGATAAACTAGGAGCGGATTATTTTACAATTAACTTTCCCGATTATATCGATAGCGAGTTAATACAAGGCATCGAACATGATCAGGAAATTAAAAAGTATAATACTCTGGTAGGCGAAATTGATTTACTTATTTTTGGTGTCGGCAGAGCAGATATAATGTCCCAAAGAAGAGGTTTGAGTACCGGTAATTTAGAATTACTGGAGAGGAAAAATGCAGTAAGTGAAGCTTTTGGTAACTACTTCGACATAGATGGAAATATTATCTACGAGACAGGTTCCATTGGTCTGAGTCTTGAGGGTTATAAAAAAGTTAAAACTGCTGTAGCGGTAGCTTCAGGACAAGAAAAAGCTGAAGCTATAGTATCGCTTTGCAAGGTCAGAAAAGACATAGTCGTAATAATGGACCTGGAATGTGCAAATGCGGTTTTAGATAGTAAAAAATAGCATTAGCTATAATATAAGGAGGATTTAAAATGAAAGTTGCATTAAATGGTTTTGGTAGAATTGGTAGGGATGTTGTAAGAATATTATTTGAAGACAATGTTCAAGAAGTTGAATTGGTAGCAATTAACATCTTAGGCGACCTAGAAGAAGAAGCAAGACTTTTCAAGTATGATTCACTATATGGAAAGTTTGACGGAACGATTGAAGTTGATGATAATGCATTTATTATCAATGGTAAAAAAGTCAATATCGTAGCTGATAGAGACCCGGCAAACCTACCTTGGAAAGAGCTTGGAGTTGATTTAGTTATAGACTCAACAGGTGCTTTTAGAGATAGAGAAGGTCTTTCTAAGCACATCCAAGCAGGAGCTAAGAAGGTAATCGTAACTGCACCTGCTAAAGGTGAAGACATAACAATCGTACTGGGTGTAAACGAAGATAAATACGACCCTGAGAAAGATAATATCATTTCAAATGCTTCATGTACTACAAACTGTTTAGCTCCATTTACTAAAGTTATAATGGAAAAATTCGGTATTGTTAAAGGTTTAATGACTACAATCCATGCATACACAAATGATCAAAACCTACATGACAACAAACATAAAGACCCAAGAAGAGCGAGAGCTGCAGCATTAAATATGGTTCCAACTACTACAGGAGCTGCTAAAGCAGTTGCACTGGTTCTTCCTGAGCTTGAAGGAAAACTTAATGGTTATGCGGTAAGAGTTCCAACCCCAACTGTATCAATAGTTGATGTTGTTTTCGAACTTGAAAAAGAAGCTAGTAAAGAAGATATAAATGCAGCACTTAAAGCAGCTAGTGAAAACGAATTAAAAGGAATACTTGGATTTGCTGAAGAACCACTTGTTTCAATCGACTATCAAGGAGATCCAAGATCTTCAATAGTAGATGCTGAACTTACAATGGTAAACGGAAATATGGCTAAAATAGTTTCATGGTATGACAATGAGTGGGGATATTCACACAGAGTTGTTGACCTAGCTAAATTCGTTGCTACACATAAATAATAGGATCTAAACCTCATAAGTTTGGTATTCTCAGGTAAAGCCCGGCTTAGCTGGGCTTTAAATTTTAAAAGAGGTGATTAAATGTTAAACAAAAAAACACTTAAAGATTTTGATTTTAATGAAAAAAAAGCACTGGTTAGAGTGGATTTCAACGTACCGATGTCTAAAGAAGTAGAAGGCGAAATAGCAGATGATGTAAGAATTAGAGCAGCCATTCCTACTATCAAGCATTTGATGGATAATGGTGCTGTAGTTGTGCTTATGTCTCACTTAGGTCGTCCTAAAGGAGAAGCTAATCCTAAGTTTTCACTTGAGCCTGTTGCAAAAAGATTATCAGAACTTCTAGGTAAAGAAGTAGATTTTATAGCAAGTGATGTAGTGGTTGATGAGAATGTTATTGCAAGAGTTAACGAATTAAAACCTGGCCAAGTAGCTCTACTTCAAAATACTAGATACAGAAATGAAGAAGAAAAGAACGACCCTGATTTTTCAAGCCAGCTTGCAAAACTTGGTGATATCTATGTAAATGACGCTTTTGGTACTTCACATAGAGCACATGCATCAAATGTTGGAGTTTCTTCTATACTTCCTTCTGCAGTGGGAATGCTTGTAGAAAAAGAGATATCTGTAATGGGTGATGCACTACAAAATCCGGAAAGACCTTTCGTGGCTATACTTGGCGGTGCTAAGGTAAGCGATAAAATTGGTGTAATTGAAAATCTACTCACAAAGGTTGACACCGTTATAATCGGTGGAGGTATGGCTTATACATTCCTTAAAGCTTTAGGAAAAGAAATTGGTAGATCTTTACTAGAAGAAGATAAGATAGAACTTGCTAAAGAAATCATGGAGAAGGCTAGAGAAAGAGGCGTTAAGCTAATGCTTCCTGTTGATGGAGTTATAGCTGACGGTATCGACAAGGATGCTGTTACTGAAATAGTAGATATAGATCATATCCCTGCAGATAAAGAAGCACTTGATATAGGACCTGAAACTGAAAAACTTTTTGCTGAAGAGATTAAAAAAGCTAAGACAGTTGTTTGGAATGGACCTATGGGAGTGTTCGAAGTTAAGCCATTTAGTAGTGGAACATATGCAGTTGCTAAAGCCCTTGCTGAAGCAGATGCAGTAACAATCGTAGGTGGTGGAGATTCAGCACTGGCAGTAGAACTTGCAGGATACAAGGATGAAATCACTCATGTGTCTACAGGTGGAGGAGCATCACTTGAATTCCTGGAAGGAAAACAGCTGCCCGGTGTAGAAGCTATAGAAAATGCATAGGGGGTAATAATGAGAAAACCATTAATCGCTGGCAATTGGAAGATGAATTTCGTAACTTCAGAAGCTGTAGCTTTTGCAGAAAAACTTTCTAAAAATGAATATGCTGATGGAATTGAAAAACTGGTATGTGTTCCATCGGTTCACCTAAGTGAACTAGGTAAAGCTCTTCAAGGTACTGGTATAAAACTCGGAGCGCAGAATATGTACTTCGAAGAGAGTGGAGCATTCACCGGGGAAATTTCGCCGACCATGCTAAACGATTTAAAAGTTGAATACGTAGTTCTTGGCCATTCTGAACGAAGAGAAATCTTCGGTGAAGATGACGAGATGATAAATAAGAAAGTAAAGAGTGCACTAGCTCATAGTATAACACCTATACTATGCTGTGGTGAAACTCTAGAAGAAAGAGAAAAAGGTACGCAAGAAGAAAAAGTAAAAAGACAATTAGAGCAAGATCTTGAAGGAATCCCATCAAATGAAATTGAAAAAGTAGTAATCGCTTATGAACCTATTTGGGCGATTGGTACAGGCAAAACCGCTTCTACCGAAGATGCCCTTGAGATGATCAGCTTTATAAGATCATTTATAAAAGATCTATATGGTGAAGATATTTCTGAAAAGATAAGAATTCTATATGGTGGTAGTGTAAAACCTGATAATATTGGTGAGTTTATGGCTACCGGTCAAATCGATGGCGGTTTGGTTGGAGGAGCCAGTCTTGATTCAGATAGTTTTGCAGCTCTAGTTAACTTCTAACCGGAGGATATAATGAACAAAGCAATGCTAATAATACTCGACGGATGGGGATGTGGGAAAAACTATCCCGGCAATGCCGTTGAGTTGGCAAATACACCTGTATTCGATAATCTTTTAAAAGAATATCCACATACAACTTTAACCGCTAGTGGGCTTTCCGTTGGACTACCAATAGGACAGATGGGAAACTCAGAGGTAGGTCACTTAAACATCGGGTCTGGAAGAATAATCTATCAAGAGCTTACCAAGATATCAAAAGCCATAGAAGATGGAGTCTTTTTTACCAACCCGGTGCTAGTAGAAACAATTGAATATGCAAAAAGATCCGGTACAAATCTACATTTAATGGGCTTATTATCAGATGGAGGAGTTCACTCTCATAACACTCATCTATATGCACTGTTAAACATGTGTAAACTTCACGACTTTCATGATGTGTATGTGCATGCTTTTCTAGATGGAAGGGATGTAGCTCCTACAATCGGAATCATCCATACCCAAGAGCTTTTGGATAAGATGAAAGAGATTGGGGTAGGAAAACTTGCGTCTATAAGCGGAAGATACTATGCGATGGATAGGGACAAAAGATGGGAAAGAACGGAAAAAGCATATGATGCAATCGTGCTTGGAATGGGAGAAGAAACGGACGATCCAATTAAGGCCATTCAGAAATCCTATGACAGCGGAGTTACGGATGAATTCATAGTACCTATGGTCATCACAGAAAATGGCAAACCAATTTCCGATATAGAGGATGGGGATTCAGTACTATTCTTCAACTTTAGACCTGATAGAGGAAGACAATTATCACATGCAATAATGGATACAATCTTTGAAGGTTTTGACAGAAAACAGATTTTAAAGAATTTAAACTATACAACTATGACCGAGTATGACAAAACCTTACAAGATGTAAAAATTGCTTATCCACCAGAAACTTACGAGAATACACTGGGATACTATGTTTCAGAAAAAGGTCTTAGACAACTAAGAATAGCAGAAACGGAAAAGTATGCACATGTAACTTTCTTCTTCAACGGTGGTGTTGAGATTCCTAATCAGCAAGAGGATAGGGTTTTAATTCCGTCACCAAAAGTTGCAACCTATGACTTAAAACCCGAAATGTCTGCGATTGAAGTTAAAGATGAAGCCATTAAAAGAATACAAACGGGCGATTATGATCTGATCATCCTTAATTTTGCGAATGCTGATATGGTTGGACACACGGGGGTTATACCGGCTGCGGTCAAGGCTGTTGAAACAGTTGATAAGTGTTTAGGTGAGATTTTAGAAGTTACAGGGAAGAATGGATATACAGTTTTGGTAACTGCAGATCATGGAAATAGTGAACAGATGATAGACGAAAGTACCGGAGGACCCTTTACAGCTCATACTACAAACCCTGTTCCATTCATCGTAATTGGTGAAGGCAATATAGAGCTGGAGGAAGGTATTTTAGCGGACATAGCTCCAACAATACTGGATATACTTGGTCTGGAGCAACCAAGTGAAATGACTGGACATTCATTAATAAAAAGGGAGGAATAATCATGAGTTTAATAGTAGATGTTTATGCAAGAGAGGTTCTTGATTCTAGAGGTAATCCTACAATCGAGGTAGAAGTAGTAACTGAAGAAGGTGCTTTTGGTAGAGCAATAGTACCATCTGGTGCAAGTACAGGAGCATTCGAAGCTGTAGAGCTAAGAGATGGCGACAAGGGAAGATACCTTGGTAAAGGTGTTGAAAAGGCAGTTAATAATGTTAATGACATCATCGCTGAAGAAATAGTAGGATGGGAAGTTTCAGACCAAGTCGGTATAGACGAATACATGATTGAATTAGATGGAACTGACAATAAAGGAAAGTTTGGAGCTAACGCAATCCTTGGGGTATCCATAGCGGTTGCAAGAGCTGCAGCGGAAGAACACAATATGGAACTATATGAATATATTGGCGGTACTAATGCAAAAACTCTACCTGTACCGATGATGAACATCCTTAATGGTGGAGAGCATGCTGACAATAATGTAGATATTCAGGAATTCATGGTTATGCCTGTTGGAGCGGAAAGCTTTAAAGAAGCATTGAGAATGGGGGCAGAGATCTTCCATAATTTAAGATCAGTTCTAAAGGAAAGAGGTCTTGCAACTTCTGTTGGTGATGAAGGTGGATTCGCTCCAAACTTAAGCTCGAATGAAGAGGCTCTTAAGACTATAGTAGAAGCAATTGAAAAAGCAGGTTATAAGCCTGGAACAGACGTATGCTTAGCGCTAGATGTTGCGGCTACTGAACTATATGACAACGGTAAATACAATCTAAAAGGCGAGAACAGAGTTCTATCCGTAGAAGAAATGATAGATTACTATGTTGATTTAGTAGATAAATACCCAATTATATCCATTGAAGATGGATTAGACGAAGAGGATTGGGAAGGTTGGAAATTACTTTCAGAAAAACTTGGTGATAAAATTCAATTAGTAGGTGATGACCTATTTGTAACCAATACAACCAGACTTCAAAAAGGACTAGATCAAGGAGTTGCAAATTCAATTCTTGTAAAATTAAATCAAATCGGAACTATTACAGAGACTCTAGATGCAGTAGAGCTTGCTAAGAGACATGGTTATACAGCTGTAATATCTCATAGATCCGGAGAATCAGAAGATACTACGATTGCTGATCTTGCTGTTGCAATAAATGCTGGTCAAATCAAAACAGGTGCTCCAAGTAGAACCGACAGAGTGTCAAAATACAATCAATTACTAAGAATCGAAGATTATCTTGGAATAAATAGTAGATATGATGGTATAAAAACATTCTATAACTTAAAAAATAAATAATAATTAAGGGCGAAATTTATCGCCCTTTTTTTGTTGCAAATGTTTTCAATTACTATTTATAGACTTTAAGATAGCAGTCATAAAGTCAAGTAATTTAGAGGTTTTGCACTTGATAAAAGATTTGTTATGTGATAAAATCACTATGATAAAGATATATGTTAAATTGTGGAGGTGTAAAATGAAAACAGTGGCAACAGTTCTATTATTGATTTCTAGTTTAGTAATAATAATTTCAGTTTTATTGACTGAACCTAAAACTCAAGGAATGGGTTCTATTTCCGGTGGCGATACCAATATATTTGGTAGAGGCGGCAAGAAATCAAAAGAACTACTATTGAATAGAATAATAGTAAGCGCTTTTAGCGTCTTTATTATAACAGCTGTACTAGTTGCAGCAATAAAATAAGGGGGAGAAAATGGATACAAATTTGTTTTTTTATCTAGCTATTGTAGCTGGTGCACTTGCTCTTGGATTTGCACTTTTAAAGTCAGCATCAATAGCTAAGCTTCCTGTCGGAACAGATAGGATGAAAGAAATCAGTAGCTACATACATGAGGGAGCAATGGCTTTTCTTTCTAGAGAATACAAAGCACTTTCAATGTTCGTAGTAGCTGTAGCAATTATTTTAGCAATAACTATTGGAGTGAAAACAGCTATCGTATTCATAGCAGGAGCATTATTTTCAGCACTTGCAGGTTACATCGGAATGTCTGCTGCTACAAAGGCAAATGTTAGAACCGCTCAAGCAGCTAAAGAAAAAGGAATGGCCGGTGCACTTGATGTAGCGTTCTCAGGTGGAGCTGTAATGGGTATGTGCGTTGTTGGGCTAGGAATCTTAGGAGTTACTATTTCTTACTTAATCTTTAAAGACCCGGCAATTGTTACAGGATTCAGTTTTGGTGCTTCATCTATAGCTCTATTTGCGAGAGTTGGTGGCGGTATTTACACTAAAGCAGCCGATGTTGGTGCTGACCTTGTAGGTAAAGTTGAAGCCGGTATCCCTGAAGACGACCCAAGAAACCCTGCAGTAATTGCAGATAACGTAGGAGACAATGTTGGGGACGTTGCAGGTATGGGAGCTGACTTATTTGAATCATATGTAGGAGCTATCCTATCAGGTTTAACTCTAGGAATTATTGCATATACAGGAACCAATGGCGTTGCTTTCGTAATCGCAGTAGCTGCAATTGGTGTTATTTCTTCAATTCTTGCTGTATTTACAGTTAGAGGTGATAAAGATCCTCAAAAAGCTCTTAATACAGGAACTTTTGCAAGTGCAATTATTACAATGATTGGAACATTTTTCCTTAGTAGATATCTGTTAGACTCAATTAGTCCATTCATATCTGTAGTTGCAGGTATAGCTGTTGGTCTAATTATTTCACAGTTTACTGAGTATTACACATCAGATGAGAAAAAGCCTGTACGTAAAATTGCTGAAGAATCAGAAACAGGTCCTTCTACTAATATCATTGCAGGTCTTGCAGTTGGTATGAAATCAACTACAGGTCCTATTGTAGTAATAGCAATTGGAATCATAGTTTCATTTATGGCGATGGGCGGTAGCTCTAGTCCAATTCAAGGACTTTTTGGAATAGCAATAGCTGCGATTGGAATGCTTTCAACCTCAGGTATGACTATAGCTGTAGATGCTTACGGTCCTATCGCTGACAATGCAGGTGGAATCGCAGAAATGTGTGAACTTCCTGAAGAAGTTAGAGAGATTACAGATAGATTAGACTCTGTAGGTAATACAACAGCAGCTATCGGTAAGGGATTTGCTATTGGATCGGCTGCACTTACAGCACTTTCACTTTTTGCATCATATACTCAAGTAGTTAAACTTGACGCAATAAACATTGCACAACCTGAAGTAGTTGCAGGGATGTTTGTTGGAGGTATGCTACCATTCCTATTCTCAGCTCTTACAATGGACGCTGTAGGAACAGCTGCTAACGACATGATTCAAGAAGTTAGAAAGCAGTTTAAAGAATTCCCGGGAATCATGGAAGGTACTCAAAAACCTGACTACAAGAGATGCGTTGACATATCTACAGCAGCAGCTTTAAGAGAGATGATTGTACCTGGACTTTTAGCAGTAGTAGTACCGGTTGGAGTTGGATTCCTTCTAGGCGCAGAAGCACTTGGTGGATTACTTGCCGGAGCTCTTGTAACAGGAGTACTTATGGCAATATTCATGTCAAACTCAGGTGGAGCTTGGGACAATGCTAAGAAGTATATCGAGGGCGGAACACATGGAGGTAAAGGTAGCGAAGCTCATGCAGCTGCAGTTATCGGAGACACCGTTGGAGATCCATTTAAAGATACTTCAGGTCCATCATTAAACATATTAATCAAACTTATGACTGTAGTAGCTCTAATCTTTGCAGAGCTTATACTGAATTACGGTGGAAAGTTATTCTAATTCTAAACGGCCTTTCGGCCGTTTTTTTTATTGTAAAAACATAAGCGTTAAAGTTTTTAATTATTCTTCTCTATTTCTAAAAATCGATAATAATCACTGTAAATAGGGTATAATTATTACAGTAAGTTAAGAAAATAAAGTTTTGAAAGGAAGTTGGGATGACTTTAAAAGATAGATTATTAGAATATATTGAATCGAGTGAATATCAGGGAGAAACAAAGGAAGAACTGGCAAAACATTTTAGCATAGATGTTGATGATTATCGAGCTTTTTTTAAGGCCTTAATCGATATGGAAAAAGAAGGTTCGGTATATCTTTCTAAAAAAGGTAAATACCTACCGGTAGACATCAATGAAAATGCTCTAGTTGGCGAATATATAGGAAATGCAGGTGGATTTGGTTTTTTTGAAAGTTCGGATACAACTTCTCCTGATGTTTTTATACCTCCAAATGCTAATAAAGGAGCAATGCATGGAGATAAAGTTATAATTCGCATCACAAAAAATGCAGAAGGCGGTATGAGACGAGAAGGAGAAGTAATAAAGATACTTTCCGATACAAAGAAGGAGATTGTAGGAACCCTTGTAAAAGAAGGTAAGTATTATTTTGTTGAGCCAAATAACTCTAAGTTCTCAACTGATATTTTTGTTAAACCTGAAAATTTAAAAGGCGCGAAACATAATGACAAAGTAGTTGTTAATATAGAAAAAAGATCCATAGGCGACAGAAATCCCGAAGGCATAGTAATCGAGGTAATAGGTCATAAAAATGAAAAAGGGATTGAAATTACTTCAATTGCAAGGCAGTTTAATCTACCTTATATTTTCCCTGCAAAGGTGATAGAAGAAGCCAGGAGCTTTGGTACCGAAGTTTTAGATAGTGAGTTGGTTGGAAGGACTGACTTCAGATCACATTTAGTTGTTACCATTGACGGAGCTGATGCTAAAGACTTTGACGATGCAATTTCTATTGAAAAAGAAGGGGCGTTCTATAAACTATATGTTCATATAGCTGATGTAGCTAACTATGTAAAACCCGGAAGTGCAATAGATGCTGAAGCATATAAAAGAGGTAACTCTGTATATATGCTTGATAGAGTAATTCCTATGCTTCCTGAGGAGTTATCAAACGAACTTTGCAGCTTAAAGCCGGATAAAGTAAGGCTTACACATACAGTTGAGATGAAAATTGATCATTCAGGCAAGGTAATGGACTATAGATTTTACAAATCTTTTATAAAGAGCGATTTCCGCTTAATATATGATGATGTTTCAGATTTTTTAGAAGATAATAAAGATGTATATAAAGATGAAGGATTAAAAGAATCTCTTATTATAATGAATGAACTCTATGAAATTTTAAAAGAGATGAGAGAAAAAAGAGGAGCAATAGACTTCAATATAAATGAGACGGCCTTTGAGTTTAATGAGCAAGGTGAGGTAACAGATGTTGGAGTGCTTGAGAGAAGAGTTGCTAATAGAATCATAGAAGAATTTATGATAGTCACAAACGAAACTGTGGCAAGTCATTTTGGTTACATGGATTATCCGTTTATATATAGAGTTCATGAAGAGCCTTCAAATGAGAGGATTAAGTCTTTTGAAGCCCTAATGCATAATTTAGGTTATCGATTTAAAGGAAAAGAAATACATTCCAAAGACTTTAGTGAACTTCTTGGTGAAGTTAAAGGAAAGCCGGAGGAGACTATAATTGCAACACTTCTATTAAGGGCACTTAGAAAGGCAAGATACAGCAGTGAGGCGGACATTCACTTTGGTCTGGCTTCAACGTACTATACTCATTTTACTGCACCTATAAGAAGATACTCGGACCTTGTAATCCATAGGGTATTTAAGGCAGCGGTAGAAGAAAATCTTAATATGAATTATGGTGTAAAAGACATCGAAAGGCTGGATAAAATAGCGGAGCATGTATCAGAAACTGAAAGAAATGCTGAAGAAGCCGAAAGAGAAGTAGAGTCATTATTAAAAATGCAGTATATGAAGAAGTATATTGGAGCTGAGTTTAATGGTATAGTAAGTTCTCTTACTTCATTTGGTATATTTGTTGAACTTGATAATACGGTCGAAGGTTTGATACACTTTAAGGATCTGCATGACGACTATTATTATTTTGATAGCGATAATTATGTAATATATGGCGAAAAGACCGGTAGAGTTGTCAAACTTGGGAATAGAATTAGAATAAAAGTAGTTGGAGTTAATGAATCTCGTAATGAGATTAACTTTGAATTAGTAAAGTGGTGAAAAATTTGAGTAAAGAAAAAGGAAAAAATAAAGTAGTAGCTAATAACAGAAAGGCTAGACATGAGTATTTCATAGAGGATATTTACGAAGCGGGGATTGTGCTCAGTGGAACTGAAGTTAAATCGATTAGACAGGGGAAAGTATCCATAAAAGAAGCCTACTGTGCGATCAATAACGGTGAGATTTTTATACATGGGATGCATATTAGTCCATATGATCATGGCAATATATATAACTTGGATCCATTAAGGAGTAGAAAGCTTCTGCTTCATAAAGCTCAGATCAATAAACTATTTGGACAAGTTACAACAGCAGGTTTTACAATCGTTCCCTTATCGGTAAATATAAGGGAAGGGCTCGTGAAAGTGGATATAGCATTAGCCAAGGGTAAGAAACTCTATGACAAGAGAGAGACTCAAGCAAAAAAAGATGCTCAGAGAAGGATAGAAAGAGCACTCAGAGATTATTGAGAAGGAAATAAAAATGCATGATTTTATAAGTATCGATAGAATGCACGAGATTCTGGATTCTATAGCAGAAGAGCTGCCCAAAGATTTCTTCAAGCAATTAAATGGAGGCATTGTGCTGCTTCCTGAGGAGAAAATAAGCAATGAAGCAATTTACAATGACCTTTATATACTTGGAGAATACCATAAATCCGGTATGGGCAGGTATATAAGGATATATTATGGTTCCTTTAAAAAGGTATATCATTATTTATCGGAGCCGGAGCTAAAAGAAAAATTAAGATCAACCCTGATACACGAATTCGTTCATCATCTGGAAGGCTTATCAGGTCTTAGAGACCTTGAGATTGAAGATGAGAGAATGATTGAAGAGTACAAGAAAAATAGAGGACAATAGAGGTGGTTTTTTGAATCCATTGAGTAGGCTATATGGTGGTTTTTTAGGTGGGTTAGCAAGTTTCCTATACGGATTTTTTGAAGTTTTTATTATTATATTAGATTTTATAGTTGGTATAGTTGAGGGCATAAAGAGAATTATTATATCACTTCTTGTAGTGGGATGCTTCTTTATAGTATTTTCACCATTCTTAATATTTTTGCTACATCCAGCGGTGATAATTGCAATTATATTTTTTATAGGATTCCCACTTTTAGGAACGAAGTTTATTTCTTTTTTAAGATATCAACAGTATACCGTTACCGAATATCTTCGAGACAAAGCGGAATACTATAAAACAGGAAAAGAAGTACATGCTAACTTTGAAGACTACGGAAGAGCATATAGAGAGATGCAAGAGGAAAATTATCGTAGAGCACAGGAAGAAAGACGAAGACAGGAAGAGCAGATGTGGGAACAGGTATTTAAGGAGTTCTTTGAACAAGCTCAAAGAGGTGGAGGTTATAGCGGAGGTTACACCGGTGACTATACCGGAGGTTATGGTAGATCACAAACGGGTGGTGGATATTATCAAAGCCCACTCGATGACTTTAAAAAGAAATTTGAAGATGCTTGTAATACATTAGGTGTTCCTTATAATTCCGACATTTACCAAGTTAAGCTGGCTTATAGAAAGCTTGCAAAAACATATCATCCTGATCTAAATCCTGATCCTGGAGCAACGGAAAAATTTCAAGAGATAAATGCAGCTTTCGAATTCTTATCTGAAGAAAACATAAATAGATACAGACAGTTGACTACTAATTAAACTTAATCGAAAGGGTGGTGAATATGAGTACGGAAACCATAAAATGCCCAAACTGTGGAGGGCCACTACATTTTGAACCGGAAATCCAAAAAAACAAATGCGACTATTGCTTAAGTGAATTTACAAATGAAGAACTTAGAGAAATCAATGCTGCGGCTACTGAAGATACTTCAGGTGATACTTCGGAAGCTCATGATCATTCACATGTACATGAACACACTCATGATGAAAACATCGAAGAACATTTAGCTGAGTACACTTGCGATAGCTGTGGTGCACAAGTTGTTACTGAAGAAACCACAGCAACTACTTTCTGCTACTATTGTCACAACCCTGTTATATTGATAGATAGAATTTCGGGAGAGTTTAGACCGGATAAGGTTATACCATTTACTTTTAGTAGAGAAAAGGCTATAAATAGTTTCACAAACTGGGCAAAGTCATATTCCTATGTCCCGAAATCTTTTTATAGCAGTTCTCAATTAGAAAAAATGACAGGTATGTACGTCCCAAATTGGATGGCAGAGACTGAATCAAAAATTGATTTCCAAGGAGAAGGAACTAGGCTTAAAGTTTGGAGAGCAGGAGATTTAGAGTATACAGAGCATAAAAAATATGCCCTAAATAGGCAAGGGGAGATAAATGTAGGGAATATTACCGAGATAGCACTTAGAAAAATCGATCATAGCCTATTAAGCACTATAGCACCTTATGATGAATCAAAAGCGGTGGATTTTGAGGTAGCTTATCTTAATGGATTCTTTTCTGAAAAATACGACATAAAAAAGGATGACTTAAAGAAAGTAATAGAAGATAGAGCCTTATCATATACGGAAAATCTTGTAAAGGATTCACTATCCGGTTATGATAGAACGAATTTTGTAAAATCTAGTATTGAGCCAAACATAAACAAATGGACCTATATACTACTACCGGTTTGGATTATGACCTATAAATATAATGGAAAGACATATATCTATGCTATTAACGGTCAAACGGGTAAGTCTTTTGGAGAGCTGCCACTAGACAACAAAAAATTATCATTTACTACTGTGGCGATTGCTTTAGCAGTGCTAATTCTACTGCTAATAGGGGGGTCATATATATGGTAAGATTAAAAAACATATTAATAACTGTTATACTGCTACTTATGATGAGCACTACTTCCAAGGCAGCAGTTGTAAAAGTAATCGATAATGCGGGACTCTTCTCACCTTCAGAGATTCAGAGCTTAACCGAAGAAGCTGAGCGAATGAGTAAAGAATATGATATGGATGTTGGTATAGCAACTACTAATGATGCAAAAGGCATGAGTACTATGGTTTATACTGAACATTTCTATGAAGAACGTGGTTTCGGCTCGAATGGAAGTGGAATATTAATTATGTACGACATGGACAATAGAGAAATTTTCATAAATACAGAAGGTAGGGCAATAGATATCATTAGTGACAAAAGAGTTGAATCCCTGCTTGACTCAGTTTTTGATAATGGACTTGGTGAAGGAAGATACTATGATTCAGCTAGAAGTTATCTAAAAAAACTCAATGGATATCTTAGAGGAAATTACTTATCTCCTTTAGATATGGGGCTTAGTGCACTGGGAGCACTGGGGGCCGGTGGAGGTTTCTTTGGTGCTACAAAAGCAAGATATAAAGTGAAGACTAAACCACATCCATTCGATTTTAGAAGAAACTCTATCGTAAACTTTGCAAATATCGACGATCCACTTATAGATACAAATGTAGTAACACGTAGGATACCTAGAAACACCGGCGGTGGTGGAAGAGGTGGAGGCGGCTCAACAACCCGAACATCATCAACAGGAAGTGGAAGAACTTACGGCGGAGGAGGCAGGAAATTTTAAATGGTGAATAATTTAAAAGTCTTTGTTTTTAGCCCTACGGGAAGTTCTTTAAAACTAGCCAAGAGATTTGCAAAGAATTTTGAAAATTCAGATATTATTGACTTAACTATAAAAGATAAAATAAATATGAAGGTCGAAAATGCTACGGCTGCATTTGTATTTCCGGTATATGCAGGCAGGGTGCCAGCTGTGTTTATTGAGAGGTTGAAGGAGATAAAAGGTCACAACTCTGATGCAATCATAATCGCTGTATATGGAAACAGGCACTTTGATGATGCGATACTCGAGATGAGAGATATTGCTGAAGGGCTTGGATTTAAAATAATAGCAGCTGCAGCTTTTGTTGCTGAGCATTCATATTCTCAAAAACTCGCCGGAGGACGACCTAATACCGAGGACTTAGAAATAATGGATGCTTTTGCAGATTCAATAACAGAATTTATCGAGCTCGAAGAACCTGAACTTCCGGGGAATAGACCATATAGAGATGGAGTTGGTGAGAGTACTTGGGCACCTTATCCGACCGATTCGTGTATTCACTGTGGAGTTTGTGGAATGGTTTGTCCGGTAGGTATAATAAATCCTGATGGTAGTTTACCTAAAGAAAATATTCCTACATGTTTGCATTGTTTAGCATGTGTTAAAAGATGTCCTATTCATGTTAGAATTGCTGATTTTGAACAATTCACAGATTTAATCCATCACTTGGAGGAAAACTTCCAATATCCAATAAAAGCTCCTGAAATCTTTATAAATTTATAAGAGTTGATAAAGTAGCTTTATATATGATATCATTGTATGGATAGTTTTAAAATAAATATATTTATTAGCATTTGATTATTAAAAACTATCGTCTATAAAACATAATGAAATGCATATTAGGGAGGAATGAACGCTATGGATCCTGATAGTGGACCGGCGATATACTTACAATTATTATTATTACTAATACTTACTCTTATTAACGCTTTTTTTGCGGCGTCCGAAATGGCAATGATAGCAGTTGATAGAAATAGATTAAATGAAAAAGCAGAAAAGGGAAGCAAGAAAGCGCAATTGATATTGAACTTAAGAAAAGAGCAATCGAGGTTTCTTTCGACCATACAAGTTGGAATTACTTTTGCTAACCTGTTTTCAGCTGCTTATGCTGCAACAGGTATATCAACTAAGGTGGGTGCTTTGCTAGGACGATTGGGACTAGCATACTCTGAAAGGATATCATTAGTACTAGTCACTGTGATTCTGTCTTTCTTTACACTTGTTTTCGGAGAACTAGTACCAAAGAGAGTTGCATTACAGTCACCTGAGAGATTTGCAATGTTTTCTGTAGGAGCAATAAATCTTTTTTCAAAGCTTACTAGACCATTTGTTGCACTATTATCTTTTTCAACAAATACAGTTCTAAAACTTCTAGGTATAAGCTTAGAAGGTGTAGAAGAAAAAGTTACTATGGAAGACTTGAAAGCCATAGTAAACGTAGGTCAAGAACAAGGAGTTATAAATCCTGTAGAAAAGGGAATGATAGATTCAATTATAGTTTTTGACGACAAGCTTGCAGAAGAGATAATGACAGCGAGGACAGAAGTCTTTATGATAGATGTTAATGATCCTATAGAAGACTATCTCGAAGAGCTTATGAGACTGCAGTATTCAAGGATTCCAGTATATGAGGACAATGTAGATAATATAATAGGGATACTATATGTTAAAGATCTTCTCAAATCGTCATACGACGAAGGTTTTAAAGATGTAGAGATAAGAGAGATTATAAGACCTGCTTACTTTGTACCGGAGAGAAAAAATATAAACGATTTATTCCTGGACTTAAAAGCATCCAGAAATCATATAGCCATATTAATTGACGAATATGGAGGATTCTCCGGAATAGTAACGATGGAGGACCTAATAGAAGAAATCGTAGGAGAGATAGACGACGAATATGACCATGACGATCCTGATGTAACGCAAGTAAACTCAAGGTCATACCTAGTTAAAGGATCCCTATCTATAATGGACTTAAACCAAAGACTCGACTTACATTTAGACGAACAAACCGAAGACTACGACTCAGTAGGAGGCTTAATGATTACCGAACTGGGATACATCCCCGAATCAGGAGATAACTCAAGCGTAGTAGTAGACGGAATAACCTTCACCATAGTAGAAGTCGAAGACAACAGAATACAAAAAGCAATGGTAGACATCCCAGAACAACCTGAGGAACTAGAAAACCAATATGAAGATTAGGCAATAGCCTAATCTTTTTTTAAACACAAATGGGGTCAGGCTTGACAATATTAACATATATAGTATAAACATGTATTTATTACATACACTTATACTTAAAGTTTCAATAGATATATTAGCCAGAAATAGAACAACATAATTAATTTGATGATATTATAATACCCAGTATAAACTTACATTGTAATGAAAAATATACAAATGCAAGTATAGTAGATAAGCAGTATAATTTTTCCAGGAAGATAGGTGATTATAAAAGGCTAACAGAAGATGATAGAGTTTTTATTATTGTACAGCATATGTGAATTATTTAATCAGATAAATAAAAATCTAGGAATTAGGAACGCATAAGCTATGAGGTAAGTGCTTGTAAGATATATTAATTTAACACAAGCAGATGGATAAATATACTTAATAAAGAAGATTAAGTGTATAAATAAACGGAAAAGGTTAATAATGTCAAGCCTGACCCCATTTAAAATAATGAAGAAAGCCGCATTTAGCGGCTTTTACTTTTGATATTTCTTAAGGATTTTATTGGCACTTTTGGTCATCTCATCTTTTGCTTCGTAGTACATATTTAGTAATTCTCTGGCTTCATTTGTTAATTTTGATCCTTTTGATCCTGAGTATCTTTCAAGTAGATTGAATCCAAGCATCTCTTCTGCTTCTCTTATAATTTTCCATGCCTTGCTATATGCCATATTCATGTCTTTTGTGGCTTGGTTCATTGATCCTGTTTGGTCGATTCCTTCTAACAGCTTTGCTATTCCGGGACCAAAACTGCCTTTTTTACTATCATCAGCAGCTGATGCAATAATCAATTTTACTGAAAATCTAAGTTTTTCCATGCTTCACACCTTTTTAGTAGATAAATAATTCTTTATCTGTTTCTTTTATATTTTCCATATCTTTTGATTTAACTGTGATTACTTCGGGATGACCGTCTGAAATAAATCTTTCTTCCGGATTATCTTCAAAGTATTTTAGCCAATCGTAAATACCTACTCCATCTACATCTGTCTCACTAGCTCTTATTCTATGGATTTCATGAGGATTAAATTCTAAGTGATATGGTGAAAAATACGGATCCCATCCTACATTTAGTACAGCTATATTCTTGTACTCAAATCCTTCATATACACCATTGAAAATCATTGCTTCAGCTTCTGCATTTTCCGGTCTTGACCCAAATGGTAGTGCTATTGTATTTACTTCGTATCCATTATCAAATAGTGAGCTCAAATATTTTGCTTGATGTCCGACCTCATAGTTTACTTCTTCTGCATTCATACCTGTTAAATCAGGATGATTTACAGTATGATTCCCTAAATCCATATGATTCTCGATTAAAAAGTTTACTTTTTGTTTTTCTTGACCATTGACTCTAAACGGTACATCTGCATTTCCGAAAAAGGTACAATAAGGCTTAATATCAGGGTGCTCTTTTGCAAACTCCAGCAGAATACCAACTGCACAGTCAGGATCAATTGATCCGTCTTCTAAATATCTAAAATTATTTTCTCTTGTATCATCGAAAGTTAAAACATAAGGAGTCTTTCCTGCTGGTGTATGGATATTTCCACTCACATAGTCCTTTAAACTGATTGGCACATATCCATTATCGTAAAGATACTTAAGATCTCTTCTAAAGTTTTCAGGAGTTCTGACCCATTCTTCTTCAGCTTCGCCTATATTGTGATACATCAATACCATAATTTTACCAAGCTCATTTGGTTTTAAGCTTGTATCAATCATTGGGAGAGGACTTTTTGAATCTGAAGTTTCTGAAATAGCTTCAGAAATTGATGCCTGAGATTCATCATTATTTTTGCTTTCATCAGTTATTGGTTCTGATTTTTCTGCTTGATTATCTTGTTTTATGTTTTGCGTTTCGTTTACTGTGTTTGTATCGCTGCTTTTTACATCTGCAGGTTTGCAGCTAGTCATTAAAAGTACGATTAATAGTATAATTAGTTTCATAAATTCTCCTATTATTCCAAGTTTTCCTTAAACAATACTTCGGCTATTTTATAGTGTTCTTCTACATATGAGAGCGATCGATCTAAATCTCTATTTTTATATGCCATTATTATGTCACGATGTTTGTCTATTGATATTCGTTGTTTTTCTTCTGTATTCTGAGGATTATAAAAGCTTCTTACCAGGACTTCGTGTAGTACATTGTACTCTTTAAATAGCTTGATAAGTCTTGAGTTGTTAGAGTAATCAACAAAGATCTTATGAAATTTATAATCATAATCAAAATATTTTTCAGTTCCTAGTGACAGAACTTGTAGCTCTATATTGTCGATGGCTTTTTCGATTATTAAATCTACATTTCCTTTTTTAAAAGCTGATATCATTCCCCACTGTACTACATACATCAGGACTTCGTTGACTTCAAGAGCAAACTCTAAAGAAAAGTCAATTACTTTAGCACCGGTCCTTTCAATAGAATCTATTAAACCATCCGTGTGAAGTTTGAGGACTGCATCTCTGATTGGAGTTGAACTAACATCAAATCTCATTTGAAGATCCCTGTTAACCAACATATCTCCAAAGCCAATCTCTCCGGTGAGGATATCATTTTTTAAAATTTCATATATTTGATCACTTAATGATTTTCTAATAATTTTCATAACAGCTCCTAGTTTACAGAGTAATTTGACAATTATCTTAAAATATAATATCAATAACGGCTTATCATTTACCTTTTTATTATAGCATACAAAAAATATATATGCATTTTAAGTTTAAAATAGGCATTTTTCTCAACTATTAATTGAACTAATGAGTCTATAAGAAAAATTAATCATACTTAGCATAATTTAGCGATATAATGAAGTGTATATAGTTAAGCTTTTATAAAAAGGAGGATAAAAATGAAAAATGAAAGATTCAAAATGCTTATAGGCGGAGGAGTAATTGGATTACTTGCCGTTCTATTGGTAAAACTCGGAAATCCAGGAAATATGGGAATTTGCGTTGCGTGCTTCTGGAGGGACATTGCAGGAGCAGTTGGTCTACATAGAGCACCGGTTGTTCAATATATTAGACCTGAAATTTTAGGTTTTATATTTGGAGCATTAATCTCATCCATATTTTCAGGAGATTTTAAAGCAAGAGGTGGCTCATCTCCACTTATAAGATTTGTCTTAGGTATTTTTATGGCAATAGGAGCATTGGTTTTCTTGGGATGCCCACTTAGAATGATACTTAGACTTGCAAACGGTGATTTAAATGCACTGGTAGGAACACTTGGGTTCGTAGTTGGAGTGTCAGGTGGTTTGTACTTCCTTAAAAAAGGATACACATTAGGTAGAAATAGAGCAGAATCAAAGTATATAGGATTTATTATGCCAATATTTGCTGCAATGCTTCTAATTTTCTTAATAATCAAACCCGGATTTATCTTCTTTTCAGAAGAAGGACCGGGTTCAATGCATGCACCTATACTGATTTCACTAGGAGCAGGTATAGTCACAGGAATTATACTCCAAAGAACTAGAATTTGCTCTGCCGGAGCTTTTAGAGATCTATTTTTAATAAAAGATATGCACTTCATGTATGGAATAATAGGCATATTTGTTGCAGCTTTAATTGGAAACTTAGCCTTTGGTGGAAGCTTTAAGCTTGGTTTTGAAGGACAACCGGTAGCACATAACTCACATATTTGGAACTTCTTGGGCATGACTTTAGTTGGTCTTACTGGAATATTATTAGGTGGATGCCCAATTAGACAGACAATTCTTGCTGGAGATGGAGATGGGGATGCAGGAATAACAGTATTTGGTATAATAGTTGGAGCAGCAGTATCTCATAATTTTGGATTAGCAGCTTCCGGAGAAGGTGCTCCAATGAACGGACGAATAGCAGTAATCATTGGACTAGTATTTTGTATATTGTTGGCCACATTGATTACATCAAATAGAGCGGAGGGATAATATGAAAAAAATAGATGTTAGAGGCTTATCTTGTCCTGAGCCAGTACTACAAACTATGACTGCAGTAAATGCCGGACACAAGGAAATTGAGGTAACAGTAGATACTTCCGTTTCAAAAGAAAACGTCAGTAGGTTTCTTGCAGATAAAGGATATACGGTAACTGTAGTGGAAGATGGAGATTTTATTATAACTGGTAAAAAATAATGAAGATAGGATACTATTATACATTTGATACCATAAGTGAAGCACTTAGATTTGAAAGGACATTAAAAGATAGAAAAGTCAATGTTAGGCTAATGCCCGTACCAAGAAGATTTAGTTCTTCATGTGGAACCTGTGCTGCGATAAGTGCTGAAGATCACGATTTAATATCAAATATCATAAAAGAAGAAAATTTAATTTTCCATGAAATTTATGCGAATGATTAAAGTTAAAAAGGATTGTCTTAAGAAGGATAATCCTTTTTTATTTGAAAAATTTAGAAATACCTTGACAAATATTCTATAAAGTATATACTAATATAAAGCGTAATGCATTATGCATCGCAAAATTATTTGGAGGTATATCAATGGATTATAAAAAATATCCCGCAGAGCCGTATAGAGTTAAGGTAGTAGAGACAGTTAAAATGGTTGACAAGGAAGAAAGAGAAAAAGTAATAAAAGAAGCCGGTTACAATACTTTCTTACTTCCATCAGAAGATGTTTACATAGACTTACTTACAGACAGTGGAACTAACGCAATGTCTGATAAACAGTGGGCTGGTATGATGGTTGGAGACGAAGCGTACGCTGGAAGTAGAAACTTTAAGCATCTAGAAGAAACCGTTAGAGATATCTTTGGATTTGAACATCTGGTTCCTACTCATCAAGGACGTGGTGCTGAAAATATACTATCACAAATCGCTATAAAACCTGGTCAATATGTACCGGGAAACATGTATTTCACAACAACAAGATTCCATCAAGAAAATAATGGCGGTATCTTTGTAGATATCATTAGAGACGAAGCGCATGATGCAGGCTTAGATGTTCCATTTAAAGGAAATATCGATATTAAGAAATTAGAAGACCTTATAAATGAAAAAGGTGCTGAAAATATAGCATATGTTTGCCTAGCAGTAACAGTTAATCTAGCAGGTGGACAGCCTGTTTCCATGGCGAACATGAAAGAAGTTAGAGAGCTGACAGCAAAGCACAATATTAAAGTATTCTATGATGCGACAAGATGCGTAGAAAATGCTTACTTCATCAAGGAACAAGAAGAAGGATACGCAGACAAAACCATAAAAGAAATTGTTAGGGAAATGTTCAGCTATGCAGATGGAGCTACAATGTCAGGTAAGAAAGACTGTATCGTTAACATCGGTGGTTTCTTAGCAATGAATGACGAAGAACTATTCTTAAAAGCAAAAGAATTAGTTGTAGTATTCGAAGGTATGCCATCATATGGTGGTATGGCAGGAAGAGACATGGAAGCTATGGCAATCGGTCTTCAAGAAGCTATGCAATTTGAGTACATTCAGCATAGAGTACTTCAAGTTAGATACCTTGGAGAACTTCTAAAAGAAGCTGGAGTACCAATTGTTGAACCGGTTGGTGGTCATGCGGTATTCTTAGACGCAAGAAGATTCTGTCCACACCTGGAACAAGATGATTTCCCAGCTCAATCATTAGCTGCATCTCTATTCATTGAGTCAGGAGTAAGATCGATGGAAAGAGGAATTGTTTCTGCAGGTAGAAATATAGAAACCGGTGATCATCATAGACCAAAACTTGAGACTGTAAGACTTACCGTACCAAGAAGAGTCTATACCTACAAGCATATGGATATAGTAGCTGATGCTGTTATCAAGCTTTACAACCACAAAGAAGATATCAAACCACTTAGATTTACTTACGAACCTAAGCAATTAAGATTCTTTACTGCAAAATTTGAACCTTACGAAAAATAATTATAATCAAGAGGCATTCCTTAGGGAGTGCCTTTTAATTTGACTAAAGCTTTGCATTATATTAAACTCAAATCAAGAAGTATAGGAGGTAATAATGGAACTAAATAAAATTTTAGAAAAAGTTGACCATACACTCTTGACTCCAACATCGAGCTGGAGTGAAATTGTACAAATTTTGGATGATGCAGTTGAATATAAAGTAGCGTCAGTATGTATACCACCTAGTTATGTAAAAGAGGCAAGTGAATATCTACAAGGAAGAATAAAGGTATGTACCGTGATTGGTTTCCCATTAGGCTATCAAACTACTGAAACTAAAGTATTTGAAACCAAAAATGCACTTGATAATGGAGCTGATGAAATCGATATGGTTATAAATATTACCGATTTAAAGAATAAAAAACATGACAGTATAAGTGAAGAAATTAAGAAAATTAAAGATGTTTGTAAAGATAATATCTTAAAAGTAATTATAGAAACAGCCCTACTAGATGAAGAAGAAAAAATATTGATGTGTGAAATTGTGAGCGAAGCAGGAGCAGATTATATAAAGACATCTACCGGCTTTGCATCATCGGGTGCGAAACTCGAGGATATTCTATTATTTAAGAAGCACTTATCACAAGGGACAAAGATTAAAGCAGCAGGAGGTATATCTTCGTTAGAAGATGCAGAAGAGTTTATTAAAGCAGGGGCTGATAGACTTGGCACCAGTAGAATAGTTAAACTAGCGAAAGGACTTAATGTCAATGGTGGATATTAAAGAACTTATAAAAATAGCAATTGACAATATTAATTATTCATATGCACCATACTCCGGTTTCAATGTTTCCGCTGCTCTTGAAACAAGTACAGGAGAGATCTTTACCGGTGTTAATATCGAAAATGCAGCCTATACACCTACTAATTGTGCAGAACGTACTGCGGTATTTAAAGCTGTCAGTGAAGGTTTTAAAGAATTTCGTAGAATTGCTGTCGTTGGTGGTGCAAACTCGAGTATTGAGGAATATGTAACTCCATGTGGAGTATGCAGACAAGTGCTCGTAGAATTCACAAATCCTAAAGAGTTTGAGGTTATAATTGCAAAGTCAGAGGATGAATATATGGTGTATAAACTAGAAGAGCTACTACCCAGAAGCTTTGGACCGAATGACTTGGAGAAATAAGATGAGAGCCTACGATATAATAGATAAGAAAAAAAGATGTCATGAATTAAGTACGGAAGAAATTAGATTTATTATTGACGGATATTTAAAAGGCGATATTCCTGATTACCAGATTTCAGCATTATTAATGGCGATTTATTTTCAAGGGATGAAAAATGACGAGCTAGCAGAGCTGACTTTTATCATGAGAGATTCAGGAGATGTTGTTAACTTAAGCAAAATAGATGGAGTCGTAGTTGATAAGCATTCAACAGGCGGAGTAGGAGATAAAACTACACTCATAGTTTCAGCAATTGCTGCATCTCATGGAGTTAAAATCTGTAAGATGTCAGGTAGAGGACTAGGTCATACCGGAGGAACCGTGGATAAGATGGAATCAATTTCGGGATTTAAAACTGAAATAGAACCTGAAGAAGTATATGAAATTGTCAATAAAATCGGAGTTTGTATAGTGGGGCAGTCAGGAAATTTAGCACCTGCTGATAAAAAACTATACGCAATGAGGGATGTCACTGCAACAGTAGATAGCATACCTCTGATAGCTGCGTCTATTATGAGTAAAAAACTTGCTGCAGGATCAGATGCTATCGTACTGGATGTTAAAATGGGCAGCGGTGCTTTCATGAAAACCGTTGAAGATGCTAGAATTTTAGCTCAAAACATGGTGGATATTGGAAATTCTGCAGGGAAAAGGACAACTGCTATAATAACAAATATGGATGTACCACTAGGAATAACAGTAGGAAACAGAAATGAAATAGCAGAAGTTGTGGAAATCTTACGTGGAGGCGGACCGAGTGATTTAAAGGAGATTTGCATAGAACTTTCTGCACAGATGATATATTTAGCAGGAATAACTGATATTGAAAGTGCTAGGAAATTATCTGAACAAGCACTGGATGATGGGACTGCTTATAAAAAGTTCATAGAGATGGTACAAAAACAAGGCGGAGATATTTCGGTATTTGAAAATCTTAATGAATTTTCAGGAGCAAAATATAAACTAGAAGTAAAATCTAAAATATCAGGCACAATCACTGCAATGGACACAGAAAAAATAGGAATTGCTGCCTCGGTTCTCGGTGCCGGTAGATCCAAGCTTGATGATGTACTTGATTTTACAGCCGGTCTAAGCGTTCTAAAGAAAACAGGTGATGATGTAAGAGAAGGTGAAACTCTTGTAATTCTTCAAACAAGCAAAGAAGAAAAGCTAGTAGAAGCAGAAAAAATTATCCATGAAGCTTATCGATATGATGGCGATCTGACTTCTTATCCACTCATAATAGAAAAAATCGGATTATAAAAAAACAAGGAAGAATAGGCTTAGCCTCTCTTCCTTGAAGTTTATTCATCACGATCGATGTTCATAAATCTCTGTCCTTTAATTTTAATCGTCTTAACAATATTTCTTAGATCAACCTTGTATTTATCAGGATTAAAATCCTCTATTACTTCCTCATAAAGTGCTGAAACAGCTAGTCCAAAGTTTTCAGTATTGAATTTTTCAGAACTAATCTTTGCATTTTTAGACATCTCAGATCTTAATTCATCATCAGTGAGTAATTTTTTTACATATTCAATAAACTCAGCTTCATTATTGTAAGTAAATCCATTATATCCATTTTGAATTACATCGAGTATTGCATCATCTTTTCTACAAACTTCAGGCAATGAATTAGCGAGACCTTCAACATATGTCAGACCTTGAGTTTCGCTTATGGATGCAGAAATGAATATATCTCCGAGATTATAGTAGTATACAACTTCATCCGGTTTTACCATACCGGTAAAAATTATCTTACCCATAAGGTTTTTGGACTCAACATAAGCCTTTAATTCCTTCATATAAGGACCATCGCCTACGATTACAAAATTAACGTCATCATAAACCTGAAGGAGCATAGCAAAGTTATCTACCAACTCTTTTAAGTTTTTTTCTTCCGCAACCCTTCCAATATTAATAAGTATTTTATTATTCTCCGGGATGGAATGTTTTTTCTTTAATTCACTAAGTTTTTCATCCGATACTTCTATATCATATCTGGATAGGTCGATACCTGTTGGGATAACAGATATGGTGTCGTTTATTTCATTGCTGATTAAAGTGTTTTTTACTTTTTGAGTTGGGGCTATAATCCTTTCAGAATATCTCAACCTATGTCTCATCATATTAGAAATCATCATTTTTCCAAGTCTTTTACTGGGTATTACGTATTGAGTATAGTATTCGTATAGTGTATGATAAGTGTGAACTATAGGTACCTTTGATTTCTTAGCAATTCTAAATGCAAAGGTATACGTGAAGAATTCGCACTGACTGTGAACAATATCCGGTTTCCATTCGATTAGTTCATCCAGAATATTACTATTAAAAGCAAGTGTTGCACGTACATCCGGGTAGATTTTAAAACCAAAAGATCTAACAAAATAAAAATCTCCATCTACATAAGAATCATCTGACTTAGACAATGTAAGAATTTTTACATCATGTCCTTGTTTTTTTAATTCTTTGTATAAATTCATAAAAGAAACCACTACTCCATTGACTGCGGGCATAAACCAGTCCGAAGTTAAAAGAATCTTCATAAAGCACCTCCGATAATTATATCTATATTCTATCATAAATAAAGTTTTATATTTAGTAATTTACAATCTTTTATAACTACAGTATTGTAATAATTGTTAATAATTTTAAAAAAACTATCAGAATGCTATAAAAATGTGATAAAACTCGAAAAAGTGGTATAAATAATATGACATTATTTTTTACTATTAAATATGGAGGTCGAGTAATGAAGTGGCAAGGAAGAAGACAAAGTTCAAATGTTGATGATAGAAGAGGACAAAGGCCTATGGGCGGAGGAGGTTTCGGCGGCGGAGGAATGAAACTAGGAGGAGGATCATTGATTCTCCTGCTGCTAGTGTTTTTACTATCCGGTGGTAATTTAGGTTCTGTGCTGGATATGATGGGAGGAAGAGACTCCCAGCAGGTACAAAACATAGAGTATAAAGCAACTCAAGAAGAAGAAGAGTTAAAAGCCTTTTCGGCTACGGTATTTGCGGACCTAGAAGATGTATGGACAGATATTTTTAAACAAAACAATAGGAACTATACATTGCCTAAGCTGGTTATTTACTCCGGGGCGGTAAGTAGCGGTTGTGGAAATGCTTCATCAGATGTAGGACCATTCTATTGTAGTGTGGATCAGAGCGTCTATGTAGACTTAAGTTTCTATAATCAACTAAAGAGTCAATTTAAAGCTCCAGGAGATTTTGCTTTTGCATATGTACTGGCACATGAAGTAGGGCATCATGTGCAAAATGAGCTTGGGATTCTGCAACAGGTACATGACTACAGATCAAAAGTCAGCCAGAAACAATATAACGAACTATCTGTAAGAATGGAACTTCAAGCAGATTATTTTGCAGGAGTTTTTGCAAAATATATACAAGGTGAAGGTTACCTTGAAGAAGGAGATATCGAAGAGGCTATTAGAGCAGCCGGAGCAGTTGGTGATGATAGCATACAAGAAAGTATGACAGGTAGAGTTAATCCGGACACCTTTACTCACGGGACAAGTGAACAGAGAATGAGATGGTTTATGAAAGGATTCCAACAAGGAACAATACAAGACGGGGATACATTTAACACGAATGATTTATAAAACACTTATGGCCTATATCAGTTATAAATTGATGTAGGCCTTTTTATTTCCTAATACGATAATTATAAGTAGGTTTTGTAATTGTATTAATAATATGGATTTGTTATACTAATTACATACATAGAACTTTAGGGAATAAGGTTGGAGACCTTAGCAGCCCCCGCTACTGTAATTCGGATCTTGTAGCATTTGCCACTGAAAGGGAAGGCGTTACAAGAGTTGATGATGAGCCAGGATACCTAAATCTATTGTAACTCTTCGGTGGGAAGATTACAGATATTTCCCAACCTTAGGTTGGGTTTTTTTCTTCCTTAAAATAATTAAAGGAGATGATATCATGAAGAGAGTTTCAAAAGTTCTATTGTTCATGTCACTTATCTACATAGTGTGCATGATACCTCAGGATGCATCAGCTATGCATATCATGGAAGGATTTTTACCAAAAGGATGGGCATTAGGCTGGTGGATAGTTTCACTACCTTTCATAATTATAAGCATGAGAAAGCTACAAAAGGTAGTCAGTGAGAATCCGGACAAAAGATTATTAATTGCACTTGCTGGAGCATTTGTTTTTTTATTATCCTCACTAAAAATTCCATCAGTTACGGGATCTTGTTCACACCCTACAGGAGTTGGATTGGGAGCAGTATTATTTGGACCATGGGTAATGATCATTTTAGGTGTAATAGTACTTTTGTTCCAGGCTGTACTCCTTGCACATGGAGGACTAACCACCCTAGGAGCAAATGCATTTTCTATGGCTATAATAGGACCATTCGTAGCATATGCCGTTTTTAAACTACTTAAAAAATCAAATGTAAATACCATTGTTTCAGTAGGGATTGCTGCAGCAATGGCGGATTTAGTTACTTATGTAATTACTTCAATACAACTTGGAGTAGCATTCCCTGCAGACAATATGATGGTTGAAATAGGAAAGTACATGACTATATTTGCGTTCACCCAAGTTCCAATTGCAATTGCAGAGGGTATATTAACGGCACTTATTTTTGAAAGAATAGTTCACTACGAAGGGGAGGCGAATCTACTTGAAAAAGTCTACTAGAATTATATTAATAATAGCTATTATTATATTATTTATAGCCCCACTGTATATGAACCGTGGAGCTGAGTTTGGAGGGGCTGATGGTCTTGCTGAAGAGGCTATTACAGAAAATAATCCATGGTATGAACAATGGTTTGAACCTATAATAGAGCCTGCAAGCGGAGAAATTGAGTCAATGCTATTTGCTACTCAAGCAGCTATTGGTGCATTACTAATAGGATACTATTTTGGGTTTAAAAAAGGTAGAGCAAATGTCAATAATTGATATTACTGCTAATACAAATAAGTTAACGCATATTGATTATAAAATAAAAATGATGGTGGGCATAATTTTGCTCACCATTAGTTTAATCGTTAATAATGCTTATATTCAACTGGGTATAATTATCGGCGTTCTTATAATTTTAATAATGATAGCTCGGATATCGCCAAAGATTATACTTAGGGTTTATAAAATGCCTCTAGGTTTTATTCTATTGTCAGTGATTGTTATGATGGTAGGTTTTTCAAATGATACTTCCATTTTCCATAATGAATTTAAAATTGGAAGTGTATACATAGGGATAACAAAGCCCGGTTTTGCAAATGCAATTAAAACTCTATTTAGAACTTTTTCTGCGATTAGTTCAACTCTTTTTATTGCACTTACAACACCACTAAATCAGCAGATTAAAGGGTTTAAACTTATAAGAATACCTGATGTGGTCATACAGCAAATGGTTTTAATCTATAGGTTCATCTCTGTATTCTTTAATGAAATGCATGAGATGGAAGATGCAATAAAGCTTAGAACAGGGTATAAAAAGAGGAGTTTATGGTTAAGATCTTCAGCAGTATTAGCAAGTTCATTATTTATGAGGATTATGAAGAGTTTTGACGATTGGAAAAATGCTTTGGAACTTAGAATGGGATTTGAAGAGTCAGGAGGAGATAAATGATAAAACTTGAGAATATATCTTATAAATATCCTGATGGAACACTTGCACTTGAAAATATAAGCATTGATTTCAGTAGAGGAAAATGTGTTGGAATAATTGGTGAAAATGGTGCGGGCAAGTCAACACTTCTTTTGAACACTCTAGGTATATTAAAACCAAGTAGTGGGTATATTTTATTTAATGATGAAAAAATCAAATACAATAATGCTTTTATGAAAAAGTATAGAAGTGAAGTAAATCTAATGATGCAAGATCC
>JAEZWM010000093.1 GCA_023443025.1 Bacillota bacterium | reverse complement strand
TGAAATACCGCCCTTATCCTGCTATCGTTTTTTGCTATATCTAAAATTAAACCCATTACGGTTGAAATGTCACGCATATTATTCCCCCAATGATAATGATAATTCCCTACTATAATTATATAGCATTAAATAGGTAATAACAACGGGAAGTGAGAAATTAGAGAATGATATAACCCTTTACAATCTTAAAAAATTTTCTCAATCCCAATCACCTTTCACCTCTGCCCTCCAAATCACGTTGCATTTACAACGCAAAACGCCAAAAACGGGTCAGGCATACAAAAGATACTATTTTTGGGGGTTGAGCGTGTGTAGTGGTTAATCGTAGTATATCTTCAACTTCCAGGTTTTGTTACAAATTGTGGGGAGAACTCTGATCCTCCCGGTTTATGAGAGGAGCCTGAAGCTCCGATTCGTAAACTACTGCTGTTTTTTGATTGGACAGTGCTGGGTTTATTCATTTGCCGTAGTTTAATTTAAATCAAATGTAATTGGAAGTGAGGGCACTTCCGCTACGGCTGTGGCATGGTTTAATAAATCAATTTAGGTAATTTAGGATATGCTTTAATTCAATAGAATGTGCGTGGTTTAATTTAGACGTGAGAAATCAGAGGTTAGACGTAAGACATTAGGAAAGAAATCTTCGATTTCTTATTGCTCGAACGTATTTTATATACATCCGAAGCAAAATCTTTTCTTGCTTCCACCGTTCCAGAAGTAAAAAATAAGTATTTTTTTCCAGTGGAGAACATGTTGAAATTTATCTGACTTTGAACGGTTGGTGTAAAATCATATTGTAGGATCCGTAGGGTTTTGATTTATTTTTTGTAGCGCAGCGGTATATAAATCACCGTAGGAGCCGAAATACGATTTTACCCAATAAGTGAACGGAAGAGAAATTGCAACTTGTTCGGAGCCCTTTCTTTTGTTTCTACCCGCGAATAAAGATAAACCTAGCTTTTAAATATAAATTAGGCTAGTTTTAATCCATCTGTCATAGTTTAATTTGTAGCTAATGCAATTGGAAGTGAGGGCACTTCCGTTACGGCTGTGGCTTGGTTTAATAAATCAATTTAGGTAATTTTATATAGTTTTAAATTGATAGAATGTGCATGGTTTAATTTAGACGTGAGAAATTAGAGGTTAGACATTAGACAGTAGGAGAGAAATCTTTGATTTCTATCTGCTTGGTCGTTTATTATATAATATCCGGGGCAAAGTCACTTCTTTGCAACTTCGTGTTTAAATTTATTATACAAAAAACCCCGATTAAATTCGGGGTAAGTTTAGAAATTATTATAGATAAATGTAGGGGCATCGGAATTTGTGGATAGGACCCAGTATAGGAAAATCGATAATAGTAAAATATAGAAGATTATCGTGTATTTTGCAACTTCACTTTTATTTGTTTCTAAATTTTGTGAGTTCTTCATCTATTATCACCCATCCTTTTTCTCCCATATGCATAACATCTTTTAAGAAGTGCATGTTGTATTCGTGTGCTGATAAGTCTACCAGTTCTACCCCGGCTTCGCTTGTAAGCTTTCTAATTTTCTCATAGTATGCTTCTCTTGATTCTTTTAAAGTTCCTGTATAGTCCATCCACGGGCCATGAAAAGGTACTGAATATGCCTGTACGTCTATTCCAAGTTCACTTGCTATTTTAAAGAATAGTTTTAAATCTTCAAACTCAGGTGAGTTTTCGTCTATTATTAACTGGTTAGAGTTTTTGTATTTTTCTAAATCATTCTTTATATACTGGTTGTAGTACTGGTTTTCTATGCCCAGTTCGTTGTTGTTTGATGCTTCTGTTGCTCTTTGATCAGCTTCTCTACTTCTTGTCTCAAATGGTATCGGTTCGGGCTTCGGTACTTCTACTTCTGAAATATCGATCTTTGAGAAAGCATACGCAAGTTTTAGTTTTCTGCTTGTCTTTTCTCTCCAAAGCTTTACATAATCTGCAATAGTCGTATTTTTGTTTTTAAAATATGAATCAGAAAGGCTTTTTATGTCTTCATTTAGGGATTTGATGGAAGACGTGAGGTCTAAAAGACGATTAATAAATTCATGTTTCGTTTCATCTTTTATCTTGTCATTATTAAGTAGTCCATGAATATGACTAAGGCTTAACTTTCCTACAAGTGCTGCAGGATCTATTCCTTCTTTTGTAAACCACTGTGGTGAGATTAAAAAAGCTGCTTTTTTACTTTCTATTTTATCGCCAATAGACCCGATTATTCCTGCATGTACAATGGATTGATATCCTCCTTCACCTGTTTTAAGAAGGTTGAATTCATTTTTTTTATGCATATTAAAAAGGTAGTACGGCTTGTCAGAGTCTGAATTTAATTCTGATGATCCGAATACAGGGATTGTCCCTGAATCCATGCAAGAGATTAATCTATCCGGTGATGCATATTTTAAATCACTGCTGTAGTTTCTCATAATTACGATGGGTATGCCATCTATTTTTTTATCTACAACTTTTACTCCAATAATTATAGTTAAAACCAAGAGTATGAGTGCAATAAAAAAACCTTTTATTTTATTCATTATTCCACCTTGCTTTTTACGACCTCTATGATTTTCTTTGGTGTGTCGAATTCTTCTCTTTCCAGTTCACTAGGAGAGATTATGATATCATATTCTTCTTCCAGGTCGACTATTAGATTTACAACTCCAAGTGAATCGAGTAGTCCTGTATCGAAAAGATTTGTGTCGGGATTATCAGCTAGTGAATCTTCACCTGTGACATCTATAATCATCTCCATAATTTTTTCATCCATAATTTTACCTCCAGTTTTGAATAATGTGGTTTACAGTAGCTGCGAATCTTCCTGAAAAGATAAAGAATCCAAACATCACCAGCTGAAATGTTATAAACCACGATACAAGCTTATATCCTTTTGTATCTCTATATTTTTTATAGAAAGTTGATTTCTGCTCATATACTTCATTTATGGCAAGCAGCAGACCATGGTAGAGTCCATAAAGAAGGTAGCTTTTACTAAGTCCATGCCATGCTCCCATAATAAACATATTTATCACATACGATACAAATGCTATTTGGCTCATATTTTTAAAGATTTTTTTCTTTAATATATTCTTTACAATCCTTGAAAACACAAAGTCTCTAAACCAGTACGATAGAGACATATGCCATCTATTCCAAAAGTCTTTTATGTTAAGGCTTATAAATGGAAAGTTGAAGTTCATAGGTGTTTTTATACCTAGAACATTTGCAGCACCTACAGCCATCAAACTGTAACCTGCAAAGTCAAAAAACAGATAAAAACCATAAATATACATGTAGGCAGCTAGTTCAACAAATGTAAACTCGTTTGCTTTAAGTAGTAATTTATAAAGGATCATTGAGATTACAAATTTATATGCATAGCCCAGAACTAGTCTAAACACCCCTGTTCCAACCAAATTATAGTATTCAGTTTTTTCCAGATCGGTGTTTATGTCATCAGAGAATCTTCTATATCTATCAATTGGACCTGAGCTCATCGTTGGGAAGAAAATCATAAATGGTAAATAATCTTTTAAATTTACTTCTTTTATCAAGCCATCGTAGATTTCAATGATGATTCCAATGGTTTTAAAACTAATATATGAGAGTCCCAAAAATGCATAAAGATTGATATTTCCTTCTGTTAGCTTGTTTATCACAAGCGGTGCAAGTGCTATGGCAAGTGAGGTATAATAGTGCGGTTTACTCCTTTTGTGCTCTGCCCTTGCTCTTAAATAGTACTTTATATTAAACCACTCCAGCACTAAGTAAAGTATCAAAAAAACCAACTGTCTAGGCGATTTTGAATATATAATGACTATAAAAACCAGAGAAATAGCTGTAATAGATTCTTTTTTATACCTCATCCTCATTTTACTGAGAACATATACTACAAGCACTATAATGAGTGCGGAAAAGAAATAAAATCCATCAAAGTAATTCATTATTTTATCTCCATAAGTGCTTTTCTGTCTACTTTACCATTGGTATTCATTGGTAAGGAATCCATGTACACAAATCTTTGAGGAATCATATAAGGCTGTAGATAGTTTTGAAGCTCGGTTTTTATCTCCAGTGTTTTTGACATCTCATCTTCAATTTCTCCGGTATATACTACATACGCAGTAAGTCTTTGTACTTTTCCTGATACATAATGAGGAATTACAGCACATTGGGTTATATCTTCAATACCGCATAGGTGAGCCTCAATATCTCCAAGTTCTATCCTGTATCCATGCATCTTGATTTGATTGTCTTTTCTACCGGCACAGAAGTACTGTCCCTCTGAAATATATCCTAGGTCTCCCGTATAGTATGCTACCTCGGTTTTACCTTTATAGTTAACTTCTTTAAATACTTCGGCTGTAAGTTCTGCTTCATCATAGTAGCCTTTACTTACTGTGTTTCCAAGGATTACAAATTCACCTTTAACATTCTCTTCATCCGTGAGTTTCTCACTGTCTATAAGTAGTTCTGTACCCGGTTTTGGTAAGCCTATTGGAAGCGGGTCATACTTTTCTAACACTTCGTCTGTTATTTCAATCGAGGTGATTGCAACAGTTGACTCTGTCGGTCCGTAAGTATTTATAATCTTCGAATTAGGAAATCTTTTTTTTAATCTTTTACAAGTCTTAACTGTCAATACCTCTCCGCAGAAAAGAAAATACTTGAGCTTTGGCATAAGCTCTTCATTAAAAGTCCTATCAGCTAAACAAACATCTGCAAATGAAGGTGTGGAAACCCAGTGCGTTGCGTTCGATAGTGAGAGTTCTTTTAAAAGCTCTTTATAATCTGATTGAACTTCTTTATCCAATGAATAAATCTTGGAACCGGACCCAAGTCCCATGTAGAGATCCATTACTGATAAGTCAAATGAGTAAGGTGCTTGGTTTAAAAATACCGTTTCATCATCGATGTCCACAAGCGACGTAGCCCAGTCAATAAAGCAGTTAAGATTATTGTATGTAATCATAACCCCTTTCGGGTTTCCTGTGCTTCCGGATGTGTAGATTATATAATAAAGATCGTCCGGTTTTACGTAATCCTTTGTAGTAATAGTTAGCTTCTCCGTTTTGATTATCTCTTTTATTTTCTCGGCATCTATTTTTTTATCAATTTCTATATCTAACTCTTCCAGTGCAATAACTACCGAAGGTTTTATCTTATCTATAATTGTACTCACTCTATGAGCCGGTGTATTAATATCGATAGGACAATAAGGCCTTCCCGACTTTACCGCACCTAAAAAACAAGTGAGCATTAAATGGGATTTATGTCCATA
>JAEZWM010000042.1 GCA_023443025.1 Bacillota bacterium | reverse complement strand
GAGGGTGTATATGGAGAACTTCATCCATATTTCTATTCAACAGTTGGAACTGGAACTACTCAAGCAGAAGCCGCTAGAATGGGTAAAGAAATGCTTAAGTATTTAGAGGAAGATGGTGTTGACGGAGTTTTAATGGTGTCAACCTGAGGTACCTGTACACGTTGCGGAGCAACGATAGTTAAAGAAATTGAAAAAGCAGGACTTCCAATAGTTCAGTTATGTAACTTAGTACCTGTAGCACTTACAGTTGGAACCAACAAAATAGTTCCTACAATCTCCATTCCATATCCATTTGGAGACCCATCAACATCTAAAGAAGAACAATACGAGCTTAGATATAAATTGGTAAGAAGAGCACTGGATGCACTTACTGAAAAAGTAGAGGAACAAACTGTATTTAAAGCTTAGTTGACAATCAAAAACCGCGAGGCAGGTTTATCCTGCTTCTCGGTTATCAAATCTAAGTTATAAAGGTGGAAAAATGAAAAAAGATAATACCGTTTTTAATGTGTCCTTAATCATTGTTGCAATCATTGCAGGATGGGGAATAATCAGTCCTGTATCTTTTGGAAATGTTGCAGATAGTATATTTAAAGGGCTTACTAATTACTTTGGATGGTTCTATCTACTTGTTATGTTCTGTTTTGTTCTTTTTGTTGGATACTTGGCATTTGGTAAGTATGGGAATGTAGTGCTAGGGCCGGATGATTCAAAACCTGAGTATTCAAACCTCAGCTGGTTTGCTATGCTGTTTTCAGCCGGTATGGGTATTGGTCTGGTATTTTGGGGAGTGGCTGAGCCATTAAATCATTTTATGGCACCTGCCGGTGGTCTCGTACCGGGTAGTCCTGAGGCAGCTGATTTTGCAATGTTTGCATCATTTATGCACTGGGGATTACATCCTTGGGCAAACTATACTATAATAGCACTACCACTAGCGTACATGCAGTTTAGAAAGAACAAACCGGGTTTAATTAGTAGTATACTCATACCTCTAATCGGAGAGGGGAGGGTAAATGGACCGACTGGAAAGATAGTAGACATATTAGCGATTTTCGCCACAGTAGCTGGAGTTGCGACATCGCTTGGATTAGGAGTTCTTCAGATAAATAGTGGTATGAATTATCTATTCGGGATTCCTATTAATAATTTTGTTGCACTTGTAATAATCATAGTAGTGACACTGGTATTTGTAGGAACAGCAGTTTTAGGTATAGAAAAAGGAATTAGTTTGATATCTAATATAAATATAGTAATAGCCGGCCTAATCATGCTAGTACTGTTCCTTGTCGGACCAACACTAAAAATACTGAACTCATTTACAAATGGTCTCGGTCAATATGTATCAGGTCTTGTCCAAGACAGTTTAAAAATCAGCACCTATGGAGACAATTCATGGCTTGCAGGTTGGAGAATATTCTACTGGGCATGGTGGATAGCATGGGCTCCATTTGTAGGAGTATTTATTGCAAGGATCTCAAAAGGAAGAAAGATAAGAGAATTTGTTCTAGGAGTTACTCTAGTGCCGGCACTGGGATCGTTCATCTGGTTTGCAATCTTCGGAACCACAGGTATAAACCTAGGACCGGAAGTTGCAGCTGAAGCTATTAAAAACACGGAGACTGCATTATTTGTAGTAATGGAGCATATCCCACTCGGTAGTATAATATCAACTGTTGCTATTGTTCTACTCTATACATTCTTCGTCACAAGTGCCAATTCAGCGACATTTGTTCTAGGAATGATGAGCAGAAATGGAACCCTGGATCCGGATATAAAAACAAAAGTACTATGGGGAGTTATCCAATCAGCACTAGCTTATGCACTTATGCTGGCAGGAGGACTACAAGTACTACAAACAGCATCAATAACAGTAGCTTTTCCCTTTGCAATAGTAATGATATTTGCAATGGTGAGCTTAGTGAAAGCGCTACAATCGGAGTTTTAAATATAGTGAACTTTTTGAAAATCCATTAAAAATTCATAAAGTACACAAAACAAACGCCTGGCAAAATGCTAAGGCGTTTATTTTTCAAGAATATTTTTATATACTTTAATTAACTATATTTTACAATACTGATTTCTCTAAATTACAAAAAGCATATTGATAAATAATCTCATCTATGTTACTATGAACTAAGTTATGTACATATTATTCGGTTTGCTTGCAATTAAAATATGGAAGTCGAGTGAAAGTCTCGTGCGGTCTCGCCACTGTGATGTTGAGGGGAATCAACTAAGTCAGGTCTTTTGCCGGATAAATCCTGTTATTTCTACGATGTATAGAAGAGGGAGCATTAATTTACTCCATCTTTGAAGAATCTACATAACAACTTCAAGGAGTGAAAATGGATATTAAAAAGAATATTAGTAAACTTTTGTCGGTGATAATTGGGGAGCTTTTTTGTGCGATTGCGATAACTTATTTTTTCGTGCCTCATAAACTATTGAGTGGAGGAATTGGTGGGATTTCTATTATGATGCAGTATCTCACTAACTACTCAAGTGGTATATTTATATTTTTATTTAACATACCGCTTTTTATAATTGGTTTTAGAAAGCTCACTAAGGAATTTATGTTCTATACCTTTATTTCAGCCAATCTACTATCGATTTATTTGATGATATTGAAGGCTGTTAATTTCAATTTCTTTATAGATGATATAATTCTTTCAGCGGTGTTTGGTGGGGTAATAAATGGTATAGGTATGGGAATTATGTTTAAGTATGGTACGAGCCAAGGTGGACTTGATATACTTGCCATCATAGCACGAAGAGAATGGAATATAAATATTGGTTCAGCACTGCTAGCTATGAATATGTGTATAATCTTAGTAGCTTCATTTCTATTTGGTTTAAAACCCGGTCTTTATACAATTGTTGCAATGTATATAGGATATCAAGTCGTCGATAAGGTTATAAGCGGTTTTGATGAGAAGAAACAGTTCCTAATTGTCTCTAAAAAGAGTCATGAAATTGCTCAGAGAATTATGGTAGATCCTCATAGAGGCGTTACCTTTCTTCAGGCAAAGGGTGCTTATACCGGTGATTCTAAAGACGTGATTTACTGTGTTGCAAACAAAAGACAAGTAGTTAGGATCAAACAAGTGGTTGAAGAAATCGACCCTTCAGCATTTATGTCAATTACAGCGATGACAGAAGTAAAAGGTAGAGGATTTGCAACATCGGAAATATAAATAAGTGGTCAACTAAACCTTATTGGTATAGTTGACCATTTCTTATTCTGATTCATTTTTTCTTTTTAATGCAAGCAATGCTAAGAACTCAAATACCACATTTGCAGCGAGTAGAGAGGTGATTTCAGCTACATCATATTGCGGAGCCACCTCGACAATATCAAAACCGACAAAATTTATATCTTTGAGACCTCTAATGAACTGAAGTCCTTCGTAGGAAGTGTAGCCTCCAACTTCAGGTGTTCCGGTTGCAGGAGCGTATGCAGGATCGAAAAAGTCTATATCAAAGGTTAAGAAAGCTTTATTGTCGCCAACGACATCGTAAATTCTTTTAATCGTTTCAGGAATTCCTATCTCTCTAACACCGTGCGTCGGGATGAGAGTTAGCCCAAGTTCTTTTGCAAGTTTAAACTCGCCTGCATCATAGAGTGAACCACGCATTCCAATTTGTATCGACTTATGTGGATCTATAAGGCCTTCTTCTATTGCTCTTCTAAATGGTGTTCCGTGATTGTATTTTTCTCCAAAAACTTCTTCGTTTATATCTGCATGTGAATCGAAGTGGATTAGACTGACCTTTCCATGCTTTTTGGCAACTGACCTTAGCTCAGCTAGCGTTATAGAGTGATCGCCACCAAGTGCGATGGGTATGGCACCTGCATCTAAAATCATACTAACAAATTCTTCAATCCTTTCATAACTTGGATGAATATATCCGGGCACTACATTGACATCTCCTAGGTCTGCTCCTACCAGATAGTCTAGGAGGTTTACTTCGTGGATGGGATGATTTGTTTTCATCATTACTGATATATTTCTTATAGCTTGAGGTCCAAACCTTGCACCGGTTCTATAGGATGAGGCGGTGTCAAAAGGCACTCCATATATAGCGAAGTCGAGTCCACTAGGTTCGGATACTCTCTCCATCCTCATAAAATTTCCTGTATTGCAAAATCTAGGTGATGCAAAAGCAGTAGATGGTTGTTTAATTTGTTTTTCTTTCATATTTACCTCCAATTATCCTAATTCTATTATACCCAATTATACGGTTATATAGCCATTTTCACATGCTATTTTAAAGTCTGTTGATAGATTGATGAGTACTATGAAGGGTATATAAATAAAAGATAGAAATGGAGGCGATGATATGAACGGGAAATTTAGAATGGTTTCAATTATTATTGCATTATTACTAATAATTCCTATAATTACCAGCTGTCAAACGAGCACTGA
>JAEZWM010000037.1 GCA_023443025.1 Bacillota bacterium | reverse complement strand
GTATTTAGCTATAAAGAGAGAATTTGAACAAAATAGTAATCCGGAAAATGCAGTTCGTATGGAAAACTATATGAGAAACCAGTTTAAATTCTATGGCATTAAAACACCTCAAAGAAGAGCTATTTATAGTGAGCTTATAAAAAGAGAAGTTAAATTGAAAAGGATAGACTGGATATTCTTAGATACTTGTTATGCCGATGAATACAGAGAATTCCAATATTTTGTTACGGATTACCTTAAAGGTATGCAAAGAATTCTTCGCTATGAGGATGTCCCTAAAATTCTAAGCTATGCAAAGAAAAAGCAGTGGTGGGATACCATAGATAGCTTTGATAGAATAATAGGGAAAATTGGTTTAAAAGATAATAGAATCGACGATTTAATGTTGGACTTGTCTATAAATGGTGATTTTTGGATGAGAAGGATTGCAATCGATCATCAGCTATCTAGAAAAGAAGACACTAATAAAGAACTACTTGAAAAAATAATTGTGAATAATCTTGGTTCAAATGAATTCTTTATTAATAAGGCAATTGGATGGAGCTTAAGAGATTATTCCAAAACCAACCCGGAATGGGTGAGAGAGTTTATTAGGAAACACGAGAATAAAATGAACCCACTAAGCATTAGAGAAGCTGGTAAATATATTTTAGGAGAGCTGTAGCTTTCCTTTTTTTAATTCTTATATTACTAAACTGTAGGTAATAAATATCAATTCTTATAGTATAATTTGAAACTAGAAGAGTTGGAGGGGTATTATGAAGACAATTTTATTTATATCGATGCTTATTATTATGCTGTCTGCATGTTCAGAAATCGAAAGGATAAATGAGCCAAAAGAAGAAATAGTTCAAGAGATTGTAATAGATGATAAAAATGATAAACCTGAGAAAAGTGATATAGAAAAAACTGAAAGTAAAATTGAAGATTCTGTACATAAAGAGAATGTATTAAATGTAGAAGGCGACACTATCGAGTCAAGATACGTTCCCCCGAGTGGTTACACAAGGGTAGCTGTTGAAGAGGGAAGTTATGAGCAGTTCCTTAGGACTCAAAAACTTAAGCCATACGGTTCGCCGGTACTTTACCATGATGGACGTGAGAAAAACAAGAAAAATGTATATGATTCGGTCTTAGATGTAGATACAGGACCTCGTGATCTTCATCAATGTGCAGATGCTATAATGCTTTTAAGAGCAGAGTATCTATGGTCGGTAGAAAGATATAATGACATCAAGTTCCATTTTGTGTCAGGATTTCTAACGGAATATAGTAAATGGATAGAAGGGTATCGAATAGATCCTGATAGTGGATATTATCCATCCGGGATTCCCGGCGATATGTCTTATGAGAGCTTTAGAGAATATATGGATATGGTATTTGCATATGCAGGTACGCTTTCAATGCTAGAAGAAGCTGAACCAATCAATCCTGACGAGATAAAAATTGGTGATATTTTCCTTGATAAAGGACATACAATTATCATTATGGACATAGCAAAAAATGCAGATGGAGATGTGGTTTTTTTAGTTGCACAATCATATATGCCGGCACAGCAAACGCAAATTCTAATAAACGATAATAATGAAAACATCTCTCCTTGGTATTCATTAAATGATGTAGTGAAAGCTAAAAGAATGATAACTCCTGAATGGTCATTTAATATACAAGACCTTATGAGATATACCGGGGCGGTTAAGGAGTAATTTTATAGGATATGATATTATTAGAATAAATATACTTTATTCTGATACTCTAATATTAAATTCTAACTTGTATATTAACAATAAATAGTATAAACTAGATATTAGTTCTTGCTTTTAAAAGTAGGAACTAATATTTTAAAAATGAGTTAGCATAGACTAACGTTTTGGAAATAGAAAGGAAGAAGAAATGGATGATAATAAAATAAGGATGGCTTACAAAAAAAGTATATCCATCTATGATGAGATACTTAGAGGAAAAACTTGGTGGAGTAAATTATACTTAAAGACTTTCTGGGGCGGTTATAGTGACGATGACATTGCCAAAGCTTTGTTATCAAGAATACCGGTGGATTTTAGTGGCAGTATATTGGATATACCTGTTGGCACGGGAATATTTACCGCGAATACTTATAAAATGCTTAAAAATGCTAGTATAACCGGTGTTGATTATAGCGAAGATATGCTTGTTAGGTGCAGAGAAAACATGAAAGATTTAAAAGTAGATATAAAGCTCCAACAAGGAGATGTAGGTAACTTAACCTTTGATGACAATACATTTGATATGGTTCTTAGTATGAATGGTTTTCATGCATTCCCTAACAAAGAAAGTGCATTTGAAAACTGCAAAAGAGTTTTAAAACCGGGTGGAACTTTCTTAGCATGTTTCTATATAAAAAATGAGATTATAATATCTGATTTTTTAGTAAATAATGTTCTTAGTCCGAAGGGGTGGTTTACACCACCTTTTGACACAAAAGAATCACTTATGAGGAGATTGGAAGTTGACTATGATATATTATGGTTTAGTATAGATGGAGCAATTATAAGTGTTGAGTGTAGGAAGAAAGATTAATGTTGAAAATATCTAATTGGACCTAAGATTGTTGAAGTCTTTTAAAATATTTTAATTTATTTTGATTATGTAAGTGAGATATCTGTATTAGAAGTTAAAGTAAATTGAAAAATGTAGTGAAATTTAATAAGAACTTACAAATATTAAGGACAAAAAACTCTCCTATGTTTCAATAAAAAAATGCAAAAACCCAAGAGGATGACAACTCCTGAATAATAATTTAAAATAGAGGGAATTTTGGACGATAGATAAGCAGTTAATAATAAATATAAGCATATAGAAATATGATACCTATCAGGGTTTTATTTGTTTACTTTTAAAGGTGGTTTATTTTAAAAATGCAAAATGTATACTGTTTATAAAACTTGGGTATAGTTAATGATAGCTAAGCAAAAAGAGGGGTGATTAAAATAAAAAAGATAATTTACTTAATAATAGGAATTATTGCATTAGTTTTTGGCGCAATAGGTGCAATTTTACCGGTACTTCCTACCACTCCTTTCTTACTTATATCTCTTTATGCTTTTGCTAGAAGTTCACCAAGATTTCATAAATGGTTTCTTGGCACCGGTTTATATAAGGATAATTTAGAAAGTTTAGTTAAAGAACGAGGGATGACACTAAAGGCAAAAATTCGTGCAATGATTACTATTACGCTATTAATGACATTGGCTTTTATATTGATGCGTAATGTGATGATTGGTAGGATCATACTTCTGTTTATTTGGATTTTTCATCTATATTACTTTATATTTGTTGTAAGAACAATTGAGTATAATAAACGTGAGAAGCTCAATATTATAAAGACAAAGAGCATAGACAGAATGGAGGACTTACAATGAAAGCAAGTGAAGCTATTCTTAAAAGAAGAAGTGTAAGAAAGTTTTTAGATAAACCAGTGGAAGATGATTTACTGAGGTTGTTATTAGAATCTGCAATGGCGGCACCAAGTGCAGTAAATATGCAGCCTTGGGAGTTCTATATAGTTCGTAATACTCATACTCTTGAAAAACTAAGAGCTTCGACACCATATACAAATATGAACTCACCTTTAATTATAATCGTTGCAGGCAACTCAGATAGATTTTTGCCAGAAGGTAAAGCAGATTTCTGGGTTCAAGACTGTAGTGCAGCAACACAAAACATATTGATAACTGCAGTTGAACTGGGATTAGGAACCTGTTGGTGCGGAATATATCCTAAACGCGATGCAATAAAAAGCATAAGGAATATACTGGAGCTTGAAGACCATATTATACCACTTTCTCTAATTCATATCGGGTATCCTTCGGGAGAACACGAAGCTCGTACACAATTCAACGAAAACTATGTACATCATATATAGAGAAATCCCCACAGAAAAATGTGGGGATTTTTTACATTAAATCTAAAAAGAGTTGCATTCCAATGGATGTCAGTGCTATCGAAATCCAGCATAAAGCACCCATGAGTATAGGTTTAGCTCCGGTTTTGATAAGCTTCACAATATCTGTATTAATTCCAATACCTGCCATTGCCATAACTATGAAAAATTTAGACGATGATTTTAACAAACTTATCAAAGCTTCCGGTAATCCTATAAAAGTAGTTATGACTGATGCTAATACGAAAAATAAGATAAACACCGGAAATACTTTTCTTAGATTCATTTTTTCGCCTGAACCACTCTTTGAAGATTTATAGAAAGCAAGGACTACAGTGATGGGGATGATGGCAAGTGTTCTCGTCATTTTTACTATTGCAGCCGTATCCAAAGTATTGCTGCCGTGAATACCGTCCCAAGCGGAAGCGGCTGCCGTTACCGATGAAGTATCATTTACTGCTGTTCCTGCAAAAAGACCAAAACCATTATCAGAAAATCCAATGAGTTGACCAAGGGATGGGAAGATCAGTGCTGCAATAACATTAAACAAAAATATAACTGATATTGCTTGAGCAATCTCCTCTTCTTCAGCTCCAATAACCGGCGCTGTAGCAGCTATGGCTGAGCCTCCACAAATCGAAGAACCAACACCTATGAGAGTCGATATATTAGAAGGCATTTTAAATAATTTATAAATGATATATGAAATTATAAGTGCTACCGATATCGTAGAGACAATTATAGGTAGTGATTCTTTACCCGTTAAAAGTACGCTATTTAAATTCATCCCAAAACCTAAAAGCACAACGGCTAATTGGAGTATGTATTTAGATGTGAACTTAATACCCGGAGCTAGATTACTAAAATACTTATGGCCCCTTATAAAACCACCCAATATCATACCTGTTAAAATTGCAAGTACCGGTCCGCCAATTACCGGAAATAGTTTACCGATATAATTACAAGGTATAGCTATAAGTAGACAGCAAATAAATCCACTAATTATTCTATTAATTTTCATATAATTTCTCCCTTCACATTTAATTTTATCACGAAATACCAATTTAGCAATACAAAAATATAAAGAAATCATAAACATATATAATAATGCTTGACATATGATACTATACAACGTATAATATAGGTAAATAGATAGTATGAGAGGAGGAGC
>JAEZWM010000030.1 GCA_023443025.1 Bacillota bacterium | reverse complement strand
TTTTGAGAAATCAAGTGAGGATAATAGCAGGAACTCTTGTAGAAGTAGGAAGAGGTAACAAGACTTCAATTGATATAATGAGGGCACTTGAATTTGGAGACAGAACAAGTGCAGGACCAACCCTAGGCGGAAGAGGGCTTTATCTTATGGAAGTAATATACTAAAAACGCATGAGTTAAAATCATGCGTTTTTTTATGAGAAAAATCATGCTAAACTGCTACAAGCAGAGCTTTATGGTTATTCTTACAGCTTTGTCACTTGACTTTATGCCGGGTATCAAATATAAATGGAGTTAGAAGTAAAATTATAGCATACCATAGATACTAAAAACAAAGGAGAATAAAATGAATAAAGAATTAAAGAAAATGCTACTAGTCCTTGCCATAGCGGTACTTATTGTTGGATGTAACAAAGCTGAAAATGCAGCAAAAACAGAAGATGTAGCAAAAACAGAAGAGTCAGCTACTGGAGAAACTATGGAAATTAAAGAAGCAAAACTCGAGGATGCAAAAGGAGGTATTATATCCAGTGTACTCGACTACTCTTCAGAAAAAACACTGGTGTTCCATGATTACTATGGATTATTCGTATATTCATTAGAAAACGAACAGCTGGTAAAGAGCGTAAACATTAAAGACTTGGGATTTGAAACAGTACAGGGAGACGATGCAGTTTTTGTAACATACGATGAGGAAAAAGAAACTCTTATCCTCTATAAACTTACTGATGATAATGCTGTTGAGATAAATTTGAAAGATAATACAGCAGTCAAGATCGATGGTAGTAAGATTAAAAAAGATGCTGTTTCCATTAAAAATGGTAAGTTGATTGTTGAAGGAACAGAACTATCAAGTCTAGCATACAAGCCCAATGATAGTGAAAAAGTTTATTATCCGTTAAAGGATTTTAATTAATATAAAAAATATCGTACAGAAGTGACCTTATCCAGGGTCACTTTTTTTAGACAGGTAGTAGAAAGTTAATAAAAATTATAAATGTGACTGATGATGCTTGAATGTTTTTGATAGTGAATATTAATAATGATTGTAGATTTATAATTGACTATGATATAAATATATTAAATTTATCCTATATCTTAGAATTTATGCTAGAATAATTCTATAGGAGGAGGGTCATATGATTAAACTAGAGAATATCAATAAAAATTATGTAAATAATACTGTACTGGAGGATTTTAACTTAGAGATAACTGAATCCACCGGTATAGTATCATTAATTGGCCCAAATGGTGCCGGTAAGAGTACGCTACTCAGACTTTTGTGCGGAATACTGGATAAGAATAAAGGCAAGATTAGCATACTTATGAATGATGGCTATATTGAAGCTAGTCCGGACGAATTAAAAAATACTGTGGCTTTTATATCTGCATCAGAAAGGATGCTTTACTACAAACTCTCGGTTATAGATAATATTACATATTTTAATATCTTAAAGGGTATGTCTCAAAAGAGTATAAAATCTAAAATGGAAGGAGTCCTGGCTGATCTTGATCTTGCTGAGTTAAAAGACAGAAGAATAGAAACACTATCGACTGGACAGAAGAGGAAGGTGTCATTAGGATGTATCCTATGTTCAGACAAGAGTGTTGTCATTTTAGATGAACCTACTCTAGGTCTTGATTATGACTCGAAAAAAGAACTTAAAGCAGTCTTACAAAAAAGAGCAGATATCGATGATAAACTGTTTATTATTTCATCTCATGACTTTAATTTTTTAGGTGAACTAGCTTCAGAAAATATTTTTATATTGAACGGAAAAGTTATGAAAATCGTACAAAGAAAGATTTCAGAAAATGAATTGACCAGTATATATGAGTCTATGGAGAAGTGATATGAAAAGATTATTTGAATTCATAAAGTATATGGCAAAAGTTACTATCCTAACAAGGATAAGATATAAAGTTGGGATACTTAGTGATCTTTTAATAATGGTAGGTACTTATGTATTGGTGTTTTACTCAGGCGGATTCAAAGTGATGGCTGAGGAGCTTGCAATTTCCAATGATAAAGCTAGGGTAGTGGTGTTAATCGGTTTCATTTTTTGGCAGTTTTCTGTTTATGCATTAGGAGCTACTAAAAATAGTATAGAAGGTGACTTTAGATCCGGTACAATTGAAGCTTATGTTCAAAGTAGGTACTCGCTACCATTTATATACTTTGTTGAACTTATTATGGGACTGGTTTCAAACTTGATCGTGGTTACTGCTATTCTACTGGTGTCTTATTTCCTTAACAGTGGAGGGAACACTCAATTTGCAAGAGCTATCGCATCCCTAATATTCGTAATACCAAGTATTGTTGGTATGTATGGATTTGGATTGATGTTGAGTGCAGTTGTAATTAAGGAAAAAGCAGTCGGAAGTCTGACAATGATTATCCAGGTGCTATTAATATTTGCATCAAATACACTTCAGTTAAGCCGGGGAATACTGGATTATATAATACCGTTTTCTAATGGTACAACTATTGCTAGGAATTTTTACTTAAAACAGCACCTTGACCTCAAACTCATTTTAGCGTATATTATTATAAATGCAATCTGGTTTTTAATTGGGTATTTTATATTTAATACGGCTATCAGTAAGGAGCGTTTAGTCGGTTCTTTTGATAGGTATTAAAAATACAATAAAGCTGATTATTCAAATAAAAAGCTTGCATTTTTCTATGATTAGTATATAATAATAGAGGACCTTTTGTAAGGGTCCTTTTAAGGTGAGAAAGATTTGAGAAGCTTCTAAACTTTTCAAACAAGTAAAACCT
>JAEZWM010000040.1 GCA_023443025.1 Bacillota bacterium | reverse complement strand
AATTAAGACCGTTCTCATACTTTGTCCAAGATGGAGAACTCTACTTCAAAAAAGAATCTAGTTTTGATGTAGAGCATATCAATGAACAAGGTAAAAAAAGAGAACGTATAGAAGCAATGATAGAGCTTCGAGATGATCTAAGGCAATTAATTGATATGCAAACTGGTGACTACTCAGATGCAGAAATAAAAGAATTTCAAAACACATTTAGTGAAAAATACGATAATTTCGTTAAAGACAATGGAAGAATAAGTAAAGTAAAAGATGAGAATGGAAAATTCTCTGTGGCTAATTCAATAGCCTTTTCACGTGATGTATCATTTCCATTATTACAATCTTTAGAAAATATTAAAGATGATATGTTCGAAAGTAAGGCAGATATTTTCACCAAGAGAACAATATCCAAGCATATAGCACCAACATACGCTAGTAACGGTTATGAAGCTCTTTCAATCTCTCTTAATGAAAAAGGCTATGTTGATTTAGATTATATGTCTGAATTAACTGATAAACCTAAACTAGAATTAGTTAAAGAATTAGATGGAGTTATATTTAGAGACAATAAAGAAACAATAGCAAAATCTGGTAGTGGTGTAGATAATTTTCATAATTTAGAAAATGGAGTTTATGTTACAGCAGATGAATTTTTAAGTGGTAACATAAGAGAAAAATTAGAAGTTGAGCGTGCTATTTTTAATAACTATAGTGATACCTATACTGATGAAGTTAAAAATGATATAGAAAAGAATATACAAGCTTTAGAAGAAGTAATGCCAGAACCTTTGACAGCGACAGAGATATCTGTGTCAATGCAAGCACCATGGATACCACCAAGCGATGTTAAAGCTTTTGCAAAAGAGTTACTTGATGAGTATTATGATTATTTTGAAGTTGAGAAGTGCGAACTAAATGGTAAGTACAATATTTCAAATAAACGAAGTGCTTATGGAGTGCTAGCAACAAAAACATATGGTACAGATAGAATGAATGCGTTAGAGATAATCGAAGATACACTTAACTCAAAAAGTTGTGAAGTAAGAGATAGGGAAGAATATGGAGATTCACAAGTACGATATGTAATAAATCAAGAAGAAACATTACTTGCACAACAGAAACAAGATTTAATAAAAGAAAAGTTTGAGTCATGGATTTGGAAGGATATAAATCGTAGAGAACGATTAGAAAAGAGTTATAATGAAATGTTTAACTCTAGTGTTGCAAGACATTATGATGGAGACCATTTAGAATTTCCTGAAATGAGTACTGAAATTACTTTAGGGAAACATCAAAAAGATGCAGTAGCAAGGGGTCTTTATGGTGGAAACTCTCTTATAGCTCATTGTGTTGGAGCTGGAAAAACATTTACTATGACAGCCATTGCTATGGAATCTAAAAGAATAGGTATTGCAAATAAATCTATGATGGTTGTTCCTAATCACCTGACAGAGCAGTGGGGAAATGATATTTTAAAACTATATCCCAATGCAAATGTTTTAGTAGCAACAAAAGATGATTTCACACCAGTAAAAAGACAAGAATTCATTTCTAAAATTGCAGTTGGAAATTATGATGCAATTGTAATAGGACACTCACAATTTAACAAGATACCACTTTCTAAAGAAAGACAGGAGCTTGTTATGAGAAATGAAATAAAAGAAATTACAGACCAAATAAGAGAAGTAAAAGCTTCAGAAGGTAAAAACTTTACAGTTAAACAATTAGAGACGAGAAAAAATCAATTAGAAACGAAACTAACACATTTATTAAATGCTGAGTGGAAAGATGACGTAATTGACTTTGAAAGTCTTGGTATAGATAGACTATTTGTAGATGAATCAGATATTTTTAAAAACCTAGACACCTATACTCAAATGAGAAATGTCGCTGGATTGAATTCAAAAGGGTCACTACAAGCGTTCGATATGTATGCTAAGGTTCAATATATGAATGAAATTACAAATAATAAGGGAACTTTTTATGCGACAGGTACTCCAATTTCTAATAGTATTGTTGAGATGTATACCAATCAAAGAACATTACAACCTGATAGGTTGAAAGAATTAGGAATAAATAATTTTGACCAGTGGGCATCTGTTTTTACAAATGTAACAACTTCTCTTGAATTAAAACCAGAAGGTGGAGGATATCAATTAAAAAATAGACTCTCTGGTTATAAAAATGTTCCTGAATTAAAAACTATTTTCAATGAAATTGCAGATATAAAAACTAAAGATATGTTAAAACTTGATGAACCTGAAGTGGAATATATAACAGTCGTAAGTGAAAGAAGTGATTTTCAAGGAGAATTTATAGAATCTTTAGGTGAAAGAGCTGACCAGGTTAGAGCCAAATTGGTAGCACCTGAAGTAGATAATATGTTAAAAATTACCAGTGATGGTAGAGATTTAGCATTAGACCAGCGAATGATTAATCCAATGTTGCCTGATGTTGAAGGATCAAAAGTAAATATGTGTGTTGATAATGTTTTTAATCTTTGGGAAGAAACAAAAGAAAAGAAATCAACACAATTAATATTTTCAGATATTTCAACTCCATCAACAAAGAAAAATGAAGAAAGATACTGTGTTTATGATGATATAAAAAATAAACTAATTCAAAAGGGTATCCCAGAAAACGAAATTAAATTCATTCATGATGCAACAACTGACAAGCAAAGAGATGATTTGTTTGAAGCTGTAAGAAAAGGTGAGATAAGAGTACTTCTCGGTTCAACTCCAAAAATGGGAGCAGGAACTAATGTTCAAAAATTATTATATGCATGTCACCATCTTGATTGTCCATGGAGACCAAGAGACATGGAGCAAAGAGAAGGAAGAATAATTAGACAGGGAAACGAAAATGAAAAAGTAAAGATCTTTCGATATGTAACTAAAGATACTTTCGATACCTATAATTACCAATTAATTGAAGCAAAACAAAAATTTATTTCAACAATAATGACATCTGATTCACCACTCAGAAAAATTGATGACCTTGATGATATGGTTTTAAATTATGCAACTGTAAAAGCTATCACAGTTGGTGATCCATATATAAAAGAAAAGATGGAATTAGATATAGATCTAACTAAATTAAAAACAATGAAGGCATCATTTATGAGTAACAAGTATGAAATGGAAAGCAATATACAAAAACATTATCCTCAGCAGATTACAAGATTTGAGAATATGATAAAAAATACAGAAGACGATTTAGAAACTTTTAAAAACAATAATCAGATAGATGCTGAAGGTAAATCTATTTTTAGTAGCATGGTTATTGATGGAAAAGAATATAAAGATAAATCAGAAGCTGGTGAAGTATTTAAAAAAGTAATTCCAAAATGTACTGTAAGATCTCCTAAAAAAATTGCATCATATAAAGGATTTGATATTGCCATTTCATTTAATGACTACTTTAAAAATTATATGTGCCATATAATTGGAAAAGAAAGTTATGAATTTGAATTAGGGACTAATGCATCAGGTAATATGCAAAGACTAGAAAATGCTTTTAGCAAAATAGAACAAAAGTATAAAACAGCGAAAACAAGATTAGAAGACATTAAACATAATCTTGCAAAAGCCAAAGAAGAAGTCGGCAAAGAATTTCCACATGAAAAAGAATTAGCCGATAAAATCAAAAGATTAAAAGAAGTTGAGAGTGCAATAAATAATAGGTCGAAAACGAACAACAAAAATATAGAACCTGGATTTGCGATTTAATCTTTTACACCAAATATAATTATAAAATAATTACAGTCAGTCAGATATAGTTTCGAAGAAATTATATCCTTTATTTATTTTTAAGTTTAATATTTTATGAGTTTAAAATAATTAATCTAAAAAATATGAGGGGTTTGGGGAGCGAAAGTTCACCAATTCGATTAAACTGAAAAGTTTTGTAGTTAAATAAAAATATGTAATAGAATGAAATATTTTTACAAATAGGGAAGGAATTGAAAAATTCTTTCCCTAAATATTTTTAGATTTATAGAATTTTATCTTCAAGAAATTTTATAATTCATAAAAATAAACAAGGGGTTTGGGGAGTGTTAGCACACCAATTCGATTAAACTGAAAAGTTTGCAAGCGTCTTTTGCACTTTATGGTCAAAATGAGGAAATTGAAGGAAATACTCGATATTTGTATGGTCACCATACAAAGGGGAGAGTTTTTTCGAAAATTTACGAATTGACCATACAAGTGCTATGCTTGCCGTACTTTTGTACGGAAATCTCGAAAATATCGAAAAATGAGGGGAGTTGTATGGTGAGGTGAAAAAGAGCGAAATTTTACAAAAAATTGAGCCTGTGAGCGTGACAAAATTTGTTTCGGACATGATAGATATTTGCAGAGATAAAAATAAATGGACAAGCAAATATTTTAAAAGCTTGTCTACTGATGAGAATCTTTTGAACAAAAATAAGAAAAAAGAATTTCAAAAAATGTTCATAGAAGATGGAAATCAATATGAACTTTTTGAAAGAAATAATGAAATAGAATTATATGTCGGTGATTTTAAAATAATTCTTTCATCAAATAATATTTTTACAAGAGACTATAAGTATAAAATATCATGGGAAGATTTTTACGAAATGATTTACAATAATTATTTTAATTTCTTCAATTTAAAAATTCATGATGCAATGTCGGTAGATGAAATTTTTAATTTAAGCTACGAATATAAATTTCCTAGAGAATATAATTTTTATGATGCAATAAAAATTATAACAAATATTCAGGAAAGATATTGTTTTAGTGGTGAAAGCGAAAATATATTTAGAGTTACTTTAAGTAATTCTGAAAATCTATTAGAGAATAAATACATTAAAATAATTTATTTAGATTTGCCATCAGCAGATCCTGTTAAAGAAATCTTTGAAAAATATATAAACATAAATAAACAAGAAACACAAAATGAAAATATTTTGAATCTTAAAAATAAGATTGAATATTATTTTAAGGAATATGAGAAGCAAAAAAATATTTTAAATTATTTTCAGAAGATAGATTTATTTATCGATGATTTAAGAGAGTTTAAAAACAAAAATAAATTAGTAGAAGAATCCTTAGTAAAAACGCAAGAAATAAAAAATCACAAACTAATAATTCAAACCAACATTGAAGATTTAAAAGTTCAAATTGAAGTTATGAATGATGTTTATAAAATAAATCTTGGTGATGAAACAATTTTCCAAAGAAAAAGATATTACCCAAAAACAAATTCTAATAAGAGATTTATAAAACACTTATTAGATATAAATGAAATTACTGAGGATAAAATAATAAACGAATACACATTTCATAGAATCAGAAAGATTATAAAAAATAAAAATAATTTAGAGAAAATTTTAAATGTAGTTGATGGACAAATTTTCAATGGTGCTATTAAAAATTTATCTGAACTTAATGACGAAGAATTAAAAACAATTCTAGACTATTATCTAATAACTAATGACAAATCTATATTAACTAACAATTATAAAGTGAAAGGAGCATTAGAGAACAGTGAGGTAATAGAAATCGTAAAAGGTTATATTAATAATGGTATGGGAATAAATATAGCTTCTAAATTTTTAACTGTACCAAAGGAAAAACAAAAACAGGCTTATGAAAGATATAAAAGTATACAAAAATATCATGAGACTGGAGAAAAAGACTTAAACTACAGAGTGGCAAAAGCAAGACAAAAGATGAGAGAACAAAGTTAATTATAAATTATATAAAAAATAAAGGAGACTAAAAAATGACACACGAAAGAATTGATTTACAGCACGTAAAAGATTTACAAGAAAAGGCAAGCGAAGAATTAAGTCAGTACTATAATAAGGATATACAATGCTATTTTGGGAATTATGATGTAAGTAAAAATCAGGAACTAGATAGTTTAGTTGTATATGTAGTTGATGACGAAAAAACATTTCATGATTATGAGACGAGAGTATTTTTAGATGGAGCTTCCAGTGCAGATGATGTGGAAGGATTTAAAGATATGTATGATATCTTTGAATTAGAAAAAACACGAGGTAAACTTTTAGACCTACAGAATACAAATTATGAAACGTATGTAAAAGCAATGTTATCCATTGAATTAGGAGTAAACAATTTAGATGCATTAAATGATTTATATGAGGACTACATGAGGAATGATAGTCAAACATTAATTTCATTAGATTTCTATAATAGACAAGATGAAATAAAAAAATATTTTAATCTTACTAAATTTAGAGACTTAGATAATGATGGAGTTGATGATAGGATAGATGCAAATATTAGAGATAGTAGAGTAAATCAAATTGGTGAAATGGATAAGGTAGATCCATATAGTGATATAGAAAAACAAAAAGAAAGAATGAGAACACCTGAATTGGAGTTATAAATATGAATGAATTAAGAAGATTGGTATATAGGTTAAGTGATGATGAGTTAAGAGAAGTTGAAAATAGGTCAAGAGAATTAAATTATAGAAACAAGGCTGACTACTTTAGAGATAGAATTGAAGCTTTAAATATTATTGCTTTAGACAATAATTCTATAAGAAATTCTTCAAAAAAAATCAACGCAAATGGCAACTATATAAATATAGTGGCAAAAGATGTTAATACAAAAGGATATTCAACAGAATCGGATATGAAAATGGTATTAGATATGTTAGATAATATTGAGAATGAATTAAATTTAGTAATTGATTTAATAGAAGGTTTGGGAGTATAAAATGAGCAATAGAAAAAATGGTAGACCCAACATAGTTGAAGTTAATATAAAACCAGATGAATATGAGTATTTAAAATTAATTGCAGAAAGATTATTTCATAATAATGTTTCAGAGCTATGTAGAGTTATAACATTTAATGAAAATATATATGATATAACAGACGAAGAAATTATTAACTTAAATTATGAAGTAAATAAAATAAAAAATAATATTGAACAAATATCAAAATTAAGTGAGGGTACAAATAATTATCATAAGGTAAGAAGTAAATTAAATGATATTTTAGCTAAAATAGAAATAATTAATAAGATGATTTATAAAAACAAAAACTATAGAAATAAACGCTCTCTATAATCGATTGTGACAAGCTAAATGGAAGGTAGACATATAATTATATATCTACCTTCTTTAAATTAAATACAGGCTAAAATAATAGCTATTTATGTAAAGTGAGGTGATTTAAGTGGCAACTACAGACAAAAAACCGATTAGAAGTGATGCTAGTATGAAAAAAGCAATTATCTACATCACAAATAATAGAAAAACACAAAATGGTGAACTTATTACTTGTTTTGATTGCACCCAATATTTTGCTGGCGATCAAATGGAATTCACCAGGAGTAAAAGCAAATATAAAATAGCTGAAGATAAACCAGAAATATTTGGCTGGAGCATGTATCAAAGCTTTCACCCTGATGACAATGTTACACCAGAGATGGCTCATGAAATTGGAATGAAAACTATGGAGGAATATTTAGGAGGTAAACATCAGTTTGTGCTTGCAACACATATTGATAAAAATCACATTCATAATCACATAGTTTTCAATGCAGTTTCTCATAAAGACTTTTTAAGGCATAGGTCAGAAAAAAATGATTCTATAGAAGAATTGCAAAATATTTCTGATGAGATATGTAAGCAATATGGACTATCAGTAATAGATAACTCAATAGAAAACCAAACTGAAGACAGGAGAAAGAAAACAGCAATATCTCATAAAGAATATGAGGAAAGAAAAAAAGGAACATCCTGGAAAGCTAAATTACAAGACTCAATTGATAGAAATATAAAACGATCAAATTCTTATGAGGACTTTCTAAAGCATATGGAAGAGTCAGGATATTCGATTAAGCATGGTAAGAATATTAAATTTAAATTAGAAACAGAAAACCAAATGTATCACACGTCTTCTAAAACAATTGGAAAAGAATATACTGAAGAAAGAATTAAAGAAAGAATTGCTGAAAAGGAGATTGAACGAAATAAAGAAAAAGAAACAAACAAAAAACCACAATGGAGTAAATTATTAAAAGATGAGATTGACAAGAATATAGAAAAATCAGTCTCTTATGAGGATTTTTTAAAACATATGGAAGAATCGGGATATTCTATTAAACAAGGTAAGCACATATCTTTTAAAAATTTAGATGGTCAAGAAAGATTTACCAGGGCAAAATCACTCGGTTACGAATATACTGAAGAAAAGATTAAAGAAAGAATTAAAAATAAAAACATTGAATCGCCTAACGAAAAGTTAAACAAAGGAAGCTATAAGTATCAAAAAGACTTGAATTATCAAATAAATTCGAGCATAAGATATGCTGAAAATTTAGATGATATATTACAAGCTCTAATATTAAAAGGTTATTTAGTCGAAAAAACAAAAGAAGGATATAATATATTTAAAAATGATATCAAAGTCCAATTAAATATTGACCTTATAACAGATAGAATAAGATATTTAAATGAAAATAAAACTAATTTAAATATAGGAAAGATTATTAATGTAAGCGAAGTTGAAGAAAAATACAAGACCTGGGCAACTATAAGAAACACACAAGAAGTTTTAAAAACAACACAATTTCTACTAAATAACGGATATAGTATTGATTCTTTTAATGATGAATATAACGCCACGATAAATGAAGCTGTAAATATTGATACACAGATAAAAAATGTAAATGAAAAAATAAATGACTTTAAAAATGCTCTAATTGACCTGGATATTATAAATGATAATAAAGAAATTTATAAGGAGTATTTAAATTTAAAGAAAGATTCAGAATTTTACAAGGATAATCAAAATGCTATAGATGCGTATATTGGTGCAGACAAGAAGTTAAAAGATATTGAAGTAGATTTTAATACTAGTAAAAGTGAAATATACAAGAAAATAGATGAGCTATATACTAAGAAAACTCTTTTATACGATGAAAAACAGGTAAATAAAGAAAGAGTTAAGAATGTTAAGAAAATCAATATGAATTTAAATGATATAATTAATAGATAATGACATCAATTTAATTGGAGATATAAAAAAGGAAATCCAAATAAAGGAGTAATAACATGTCAAAAATAATACAGGACTTAACAGGAAAAAAGTTTGGAAAATGGACTGTAATTAATAAATCAACTAAAAAATACTATTGGACATGTAAATGTGACTGTGGTCTTATTAAGGATGTAGGTCAGTACAATTTAATAAATGGTCGATCATTATCATGTTGGAGTTGTTCCAAAAAGAAAAACAATATGAAAATTATATTAAACAGAATCGGACAGAAGCATGGGAAATTAGCAATAATAGAGTTTCATGAAATTAAAGATGGTGTAACATATTATAAATGCAAATGTGATTGTGGTAATATAGCTATTGTTAGATGGAATAATCTTAAAAAGAAAGCTATACAAAGCTGTGGGTGTAATAGATATATCCATGATCGAGAAATATATTTTAAAGAAGGTACAAATTTAACGCAGTTAAATAGAAAAGTCGCAAAAAATAGTACAACTGGTGTAACTGGTGTTAATAAAACAAAAAATGGGAAGTACAGAGCTGTTATAAAATTTCAGAATAAGAATATTAGCTTAGGCACTTATGATACAATTGAAGAAGCAACATTAGCAAGGCAAATGGGTGAAGATAAGTATTTTAAGCCAATACTAGAAAAATATAATGTGTGTGAAAATAAAAGTGAAGAATAATCCTAGTGAAGATATCTATTATCAGCTAGTTCATTAGAAGCATGAGAATACACTAGATAAAGAAGAAAGCGATATCTTTCTCCACCTTTGCTTCTTTTAGGCTTTTGGAACTTCTTGCCATCTTTCGTTTAATACCTTAATAAAGAGGTCGAAACAAGCAAGAGAATTGAATTAAAAAGAAAATAGCAAGGTTACATTTCAATTAAGCAAGATAAATGATATACTACTATATAATACAAAAATAATAAATAAGTAAATCATCTCAAGAATTTATTGATTATAAAGAAAAGGTAGTGAATAATGGGAGTTAGTTATAGACCACTGTGGATTGAGCTTGCTAAAAGGGAGATGGGAAAAGTTGAATTTCAAGAATATGTTGGGATATCAGGTAATCTATTGGCAAAAATGGGGAAAAACCAATATATTTCAATGAAAAATCTAGAGCAAATTTGTAGAAAAATGGAGCTTTCTCCTAATAAGGTAATTGAATTTAAGGGGGATAATGATGGGAAATAGTAGTTTAAGGAAAGCTGCAAAAGTTAAAAATGACGAATTTTATACCGTTTATAATTATATCCAAAACGAGATAAATGCGTACTTAGAATACGATAAAGATGTGTTTAAGGACAAGACTATTTTATTGCCTTGTGATGACCCTGAATGGTCGAATTTTACCAAATATTTTGCACAAAACTTTGAAAGATTAGGATTAAAAAAACTTATAAGTACAAGTTATTCTGTGGAAAGCAAGAAGCAAAAATATGGTCAATACTATCAACTGTCTATATTTGATGATAAATCAGAAAAAGTTGATGAACAAAAGGAACTTTTAAATGGAAAGATTTTTACGTTATCTAGAGATGTAAATAAATCAGGAACAATAAATTTTGATGATTTAGAATGGGATTATCTTGAAGGAGATGGAGATTTTAGAAGCAAAGAAATTTCTGATTTAAGAGATAAGGCAGATATAATTATTACAAACCCTCCATTCTCATTGTTTAGAGAGTTTCTAGCATGGGTTTTAGAAGCTAAAAAACAAGTGTTAATAATAGGAACTCAGAACGCTATTACGTACAAAGAAGTATTCCCAATGATTAAAGAAAATAAATTATGGATAGGAGCTACAGCAAATAATAGTGATATGGTATTTGCTGTACCAGAGGGTGCTGAAGTATCTGAAAAGGATAGAGAAAAAGCTGCTAAACTAGGATATGTTGGGAACTATACACGATTAGGAAATGCTTGTTGGTTTACAAATTTAGAACATGGACGTAGACATGAAAAATTAGGTCTAATAACTAGAGTGGATAATCTTAGATACAATAAAAAACTCATAAGAAAATTGGATAGAGATTTTAATGTTGATGATTACCCTAAGTATGATAACTATAATGCTATAGAAATACCATTTGTAGACGCAATTCCTAGTGATTATAATGGAATAATGGGTGTTCCTACAACATTTCTTGCTAAGTATAATCCTGAACAATTCAAATTATTAGGAATAATGAATACAGGTGAAGAAAACAAAGGAATACGATACGAAGATACACCTCATGGTAGACCAATTGTTAATGGAAAGGAAATCTATATAAGAATTTTAATTGAACATAGGAGGTAAAAATGGATACAACTTTACGTACGGATATAACGATTGGTGATATTTGTGAAGGGTTTGTGTATAATGAATTAGAGGGCAAGGGGTTACATGGACTTAATGGTAGGCTTACTATTCAGCCTGAGTACCAACGAAATTATATATATAATGACGGAATTAGAGATGTAGCCGTCATAGACTCAATTTTAAAAGGCTATCCATTAGGATTAATATATTTTGTAGAAGATGAAAATGGTAGGTATGAAGTTTTAGATGGGCAACAAAGGATTACAAGTTTTGGGAGATTTGTAAATGACAATTTTGCAATTAAAGACTCAAAAGGTTTGCAACAAATTTTTTCAGGTTTAGCTGAAAATTTACAAAAAAAAATAAAAGAAACTAAACTGACTATTTATATATGTAAGGGCGAAGAGAGTGAAATAAAAGAGTGGTTCGAGACAATTAATATCGCTGGGATACCACTTAAGAAACAAGAACTACTTAATGCTATATATTCGGGTCCATTTGTTACAAAAGCTAAAGAAATGTTTAGTAATAGTGGAAACACGATGGTTCAAAAATGGTCAGCTTATGTAGCAGGGGATATAAAAAGGCAAGACTATTTAGAAACAGCTTTGAGATGGGTTAGTAAAGACAATATTGAGAACTATATGTCAATGCACAGGCATGATGATAATATTAATGAGCTTAAAGCATATTTCAATACTGTTATTAATTGGGTATCAACGGTCTTTATAGATGTAGAGAAGTCAATGCAAGGAAGAGAATGGGGACGTATGTATGAAGAATATCATAAAAATCCATATAATCCACAAACTGTTTCTAAAAGAGTTAATGAGTTAATAAATGATTCTCAAGTTAAAGACGAGAAAGGAATTTATGAATTTATATTAGGTAGTGAAAAAGACTTTAGATTGATCAATATTAGAGTTTTTGATGAACCTACGAAAAAGAAAGCATATAATAGACAAACTGAAGAAGCAAATGAAAATAAAACTTCTAATTGTCCGTTATGTGCTATCTCAAACAATAACAATAAGGATAGAATTTATAAATTAAAAGAGATGGAAGCAGACCATGTCACAGCATGGAGTAAAGGTGGAAGTACGGATATAAGTAATTGCGAAATGTTATGTAAAACTCATAACAGAGCAAAAGGAAATAGATAAGGATTATGAAAATAAATTATTAAGTTTATTCGATAGAGCGATTAGAAAATAAAAATCTAGTCGCTTTTTCATATTTAAAATCAAAGGAGTAGAGAATTTAATTTGACAGAGAATGAAATTAGATTAATAATAGATAGTATAAAGCGATTTATATAAATGTATTTGTAATAAATTATATTGTATTTAAAGTACAATAGAGTCAATCTAGGTGCTAGCTTTAAAATTTATAAAAGCAAACCAGTAAAACTTATAATCTTACTGGTTTAAATTTACACATGGTTATATATGTAACAATTGTATATTTCATTGTTGGGTTTATTTTGGGTTTTAATATAATGTTTATATAGGTTTGGGCAAGTATATATATGTATATGAAAATACTTAGTTGTCTATATAGTCGTGTACATGTTGGTATAGTTATGTAAATGTCAATAATAATGGTATTGACATCGTAGAGGTCGCTGGTTCGAGTCCAGCATGGCCCACCAACATACGGCGATAATTCGCCGTTTTTTTGCTTTTTAAAATGAATATATTGTGTTTTATGAATTTGAGTGAATTTTGTACAAGGGCATTATGCTCTATTTTAGTTAAGAAGGGGTTTCACATGAATATAGAAAATGTACTGGCGTATTTTGTTATCTATGCACTTGGAGGCTGGATGTTGGAAGTTGCGTATGCTGGATTCAAAGAGAAAAAGTTTGTAAATAGAGGGATGTTAAATGGACCGGTCTGTCCGATTTACGGATTTGGAATGGTCTTTGTTTTACTGTTACTTGAACCTTTAAATAATAATATTCCCGTTCTTTTTATTGGTTCGGTTATAGTTTGCAGTGTGCTGGAATATATTACGGGATTTGTTTTAGAGAAGGTTTTTCATACCAGATGGTGGGATTATTCGGACATAAAATTTAATCTAAGTGGATACATATGTTTGAGTTTTTCTTTATATTGGGGAATATTTTGTGTTTTAATAGTTCATTTTATTCAGCCTACAATTGCGAGGTTTGTGGGTGTTATAAATCATAGTTTATTGATTTTTGTTTTCGTAGTTTTTTATGCGCTTTTATTAATTGATTTTATAGTTACAGCTCAAACTCTTTACAAGTTAAGACTTAAGCTTGTAAGGATGGATAAAGTAGCTAAAGATATGAAAGCATTATCAAATGATTTAGGATATAGAATTTATAAAAGAACTGTAAAGGTTGAGGACTTAATAGATAAGAACAGGCCCTTTATCGATGAGTTAGGCGAAGGTTTAGAAAAGTTTATATCCAAGCTTGAAGGTGATAGGGCACTGAGGTTGGAAGAAATTAGTAAAGCCAGAACTAAACTTGCAGAGATTAGAACTAGAATTCATAACGAAAGAGATGTGAAGCTTCCGGGACTTAAAAGACTTGTCAATGCATTTCCAAATTTAAAATCTGAAAAATATAGCGAAGTATTAAGCGATATTAAGACTAGAGTTAAAAGGGAAAATAAAGGATAGAGCTGCTTTTATTTCCAAAGAGGATGTTTAAGATAAATTTAGCTCTAATATCAATACACTATTAAAAGACGATATTATAAATGCATCCTACCATAACTTGAATTTGAGTTTTTCTAATAAAGAGTCTACGAGAACAATTATAGGAATTACAATCAGTAGCCGCATTAAAAGTGATTCGATACCAAGTTCATATAAAAAATTACTTAAGATTAATGATAATATAACCGGATAAGCTATATAAATTGATTTTTTTAATTCTTTAAGCATAATTAATAACCCCATCAGATTTATTTGTGACTTTTATACACGTTTTAATCGAATTATACCATAAAATATGGATTACCAATGATTTTTATAATTTATTATTAAACATGATAAATAATCAGTTATTAAAATAGAAAACTCCCCGAATTCCTATTGGATTTACGGGGAGTTGTTTTTATTTATGTGGAAGGATTCTCTTAACTGCCACTAATGACTGAATTCTCTCTTCGGCCATTTTATCTGCTGCCTTATATGTTGGGATTTCTTCTTCTTTAGCAATTGCAAATACTCTTGCACAAGCATCGTAGATTTTCGATGCAGACTGCATTGCTCTTTCTTTATCGTAACCTTTCATCTCTTGTGCAACATTGATTGCACCGCCACTGTTAATTACATAATCCGGTACATAAAGAATGCCTTTTTGATCCAGCATATCTCCGTGGACATTTTCAGCAAGTTGGTTGTTTGCACTTCCTGCAACGATCTTACATTTTAATCTATCCACGGTAAAGTCGTTTATGACTGCTCCCATTGCACAAGGTGCGAATATATCGCAGTCGGCGTCGTAGATTTCATCCGGTGCAACGGCTTCTGCGCCAAACTCCGAAACGATTCTATCTATTGCCAGTTTTTTAATATCTGTAACGATTAACTTAGCACCGGCATTTACAAGCAGTTCTGATAGATAATATCCAACTGATCCTAGTCCTTGGATAGCAACTGTTTTACCTTTTAAATCGTCAGAACCATAGACCTCGTTGGCAGCTGCTTGGATTCCTCTAAAGGTTCCGAATGCTGTTACAGGAGCCGGGTTTCCGCTCTTGTGCTCAATTCCCACCACGTTTTCTGTTTCGAGATTTACTAAGTCCATATCAGCGGTAGTTGAGTTTACATCTTCTGCAGTAAGATATCTGCCGTTTAAGCCTTCTACGAATCTACCGAAGACTCTGAAAAGTGCTTCACTCTTTATCTCTTCAGGATTTCCTAATATTACGGATTTACCACCACCTAAATCTAAGCCTGCTGCTGCGTTTTTATATGTCATTCCACGTGCTAATCTAAGTACATCATTAAGTGCTTCGTCTTCAGTTTCATAATCAAGTATTCTGCATCCTCCAAGTGCAGGTCCAAGTGTGGTGTCGTGAATACAAATTATTGCCTTTAATCCTGTGTCCTTATCCTGACAAAAAACCACTTGTTCATAATCATGTTCTATCATTCTATCAAAAATTTTCATCATAACCTCCTAAGTTTACTTTGAGACTTTATTGTAGTTAAATTATATCACGATAATAAAAAAGATAATAGAAAAAATTTTCGTTGTCTAAATTTGTTGCAAATTTAAAAGAAGGATGTTATACTTACAATAAGTTAGTTACGACTAACTAAAATAAAATTAGGAGAATGCTATGAAAAAAATAATAATTATGTGTCTAGCTCTTATTTTGGCTCTTGGAGCTTGCAATACAAAAGCTGAAGATGTAAATGTAGGTAAGGAAAATAATAAGCCTGTAGTTACTTCATCGACCTCATTTATTAACGATATGGTAAAAGTACTGGCTGATGATTTTGTTGATAGGAAAATGATCATCCCTGCTGGTGAGGATCCTCATGTTTACGTTGCAAAGCCTGAAGATTTAGACAAGGTAAAAAACGCAGACCTGCTACTATATCATGGGCTTCACTTTGAAGGAAAGATGGTTGATATACTTGAGAAAAACGGAGTTAGTATAACTAAAGAATTTACGGACGAGGATACTACTATCATGGATGATGATGGTGAAACCGTAGTAGATCCACACTTTTGGTTTGACTTGAATCTTTATAAAAAGGCCATGGGAGTTGCCGCTCAAAGCTTAGAAGAACTTCTACCTGAGCATGCAAACGAGATTGGTAAGAATTTAGAATCATATTTTAAACAGATTGATGAATTGGATAATGAAAATAAAAAGCAATTGTCTCAAATACCAAATGAGAGTAGATATCTGGTAACTCCACATGATGCTTTTAATTATTTTGGCAGGTACTACAATATTGAAGTGGTAGCGCCTCAGGGAGTCAGCACTGAGTCAGAGGTTGCTAATAAAGATTTGGAAGATACTGCATCACTAATTGCGGATAAGAAAATCAAAGCAATTTTTGCTGAAACAACAACAGATCCACAAAGGATGGAAAAGCTTAAAGAGATAGTTAAAAGCAAGTCTTGGGATGTAAAAGTAATCTCGGGAGAGGGGAATGAACTTTTCTCTGACTCGTTAGCGCCTGAAGGTGAAACGGGAGATAATTTTATCGATATGTATAAGCATAATGTAGAGCTTATATCGAATAATCTGAAATAAGAAAGTGTGATTTAATGAAAAATGCAATTGTTAGTATAGAGGATTTTTCAATTGCTTATTTAGAAAAACCTGTGGTTTTTGATGTGGATTTGAACTTTATAACTAACTCAATCACGGCGATTATTGGCCCAAATGGAGCCGGGAAATCTACTTTAATTAAGGGAATACTAGGTCTAATTAAACCTCTTTCCGGCAGTGTGAAAGTATTTGGTGAAGATGTAGAGAAATCATTAAAAAAGATAGCATACATTCCTCAGACTGAAACTGTTAACTGGGACTTTCCTGTTACTGTAAAAGACGTGGTCTTAATGGGTAGATATGTACACGCAGGCTTATTTAAAAAAATCAATGCTGAGGACAAGAAGAAAGCACTGGATGCAATACATGAGATGGGACTTACAGACTTTCAAGATCGACAAATATCCGAGCTATCAGGAGGCCAAAAGCAGAGGGTTTTCTTTGCAAGGGCTATTTGCCAAGATGCCGAACTATACTTTATGGACGAGCCCCTAAAGGGTCTTGATGTTAAAACTGAAGAGATTATAATGAATAAGTTTAAAGAATTAAAAAAGTTTGGAAAAACCTTAATTGTTGTCCATCATGATCACAGTACCATAGAAGGTAACTTCGATCATATAGTTATGATAAACAAAAGGATAATTGCAGATGGAACTGTTGAGCGTGTTTTTAATGATAAAAATATAGACCTTTGTTATGGAGGGAGATGATGGATATACTTACCTCATACTCATTCATAATAGTTGCAATAGGAACATCACTATTAGGAATAGCTTCCTCAATGGTTGGCGTACTTGCAGTCAATAAAGGGCAAAGCCTTGTGGGTGATGCCATTGGCCACTCGGCATTTCCGGGTGTGATCATCGTTTTTATGATCTTTGGAAGTAAAAATCCGGGTTTGTTAATCATCGGAGCTGCAATTACGGGTGCAATTGCGTATTTTTTAATAGAAGTAATCTCAAGTAATACAAAAGTGGGTAGCGATGCTATGCTTGCGATAGTACTGTCGGGTTTTTTTGGAGCTGGGCTACTGTTAAGAAGTCATATCTCAGGCAATCCTAGTTATTCACCACAATTACAAGCCGGTTTATCGAATTATATTTTTGGACAAGCAGCATATATTATGAAAAACGAACTTTACTATATTGTCGGGATTTCGTTAATTACAATAGCTTGTATATTGCTTTTTTATAAAGAATTAAAGGTTTTTATTTTTGACGAAGAATATGCATATATGATTGGCTTGAATTTAAAACTGCTTAAAGCCATCCTTATGATATTGATGATTATGATAATCTCGGCGGGTCTGAAACTTGTGGGAGCAATCCTAATCTCAAGTTTTTTAATAATACCAACGATAACGGCTTCGCTATGGACCGATAAATTTAGAATAAACATGCTGTATTCGGCTTTGTTAACTCTTGTAAGCACATTAATCGGGTCATACTTAAGCTCGGTATCTAAAGGTCTATCCACAGGTGCTACGATAATTCTCGTCATGGGATCTATATTTATAATCTCTTCAATTATATCCCCTAAGGGAGTAGTTAGAAGGAGGAGATTAAATGTTTGAGGTTTTAATTATACTGGTACTGACATCAACGCTTTGTGCAATTAATGGAACTTTTTTAGTTCTAAGACGGATTTCGATGATAGCGGATGCAATCAGTCACTCTGTCCTCCTAGGGATAGTTTTAGCTTTCTTTATTGTTAGAGAGGTAGGTTCGCCCTTGTTGCAGGTAGGAGCAGCTCTTTTTGGTATCATAACTGTCTATTTTGTCGAAAAGATATCGAATGGCCTGAGTATTAAAAGAGATCATGCTATTGGCATTGTATACACTATATTTTTTGCTTTGGCAATAGTGCTTATTAGTAAATTTATTAGGAATGCACATATCGACACCGAAGTAGTTCTCTTAGGAGAAATTCTCTTTCAACCATTAAATAGAATGAACTTTATGGGTTTTGATCTTCCTGTAAAAACTGTGCATATGAGTTTTCTTTTAATAATCAATATAGTGCTGCTTATATTATTTTTCAAAGAGATAAAACTTGCGACATTTGATGAAGAATATGCTAAGCTTACAGGTATAAAGACAAGAATTATCTTTTATACTCTGATGATGATTACTTCATTCAATACAGTTACAGCCTTTGATACGATTGGTGCAATTCTAGTGATTTCATTTATGATAGCACCTGCAGCGAGCAGTTATCTTATAACTAAAGATCTTAAAATTACGATAATAGTTTCTGTTATTTACGGGACCTTGAATAGTTTAATAGGATTTGGAATATCAAATCTTTTTAATGTATCTATGTCCGGAGCTGCTGCAGTGAGTGGCTTATCAACATTTCTTATGACCGTAGTCTTTTATAGAGGAGGCTTGATAACTCAAGCGATTACAAAAAGACGGAAACTAAAGAATTTAAACGATACTATCATACTTCTTCACATATACAATCATTCGAATGATGAAGAAGAATTAACAGAACTTGGAGTAGACAGTATATCTGATCATCTAGGCTGGAGCAAGCCACTGACAAGAAAGAGAATAGGATCTCTAATCGACTCTGGTGAAGTAGAAATTGACGATGTGTTTAAGTATTATAAATTAACCCATTTAGGAAAGCAAAGAGCTGAGGAATTAAGGATTGAATACAATTACTAAAAAAATGAATTAATTGGGGCTAGCATAAACATCTTTTCATTTAGTAAGAATTTTTTGTGAAAAATTAAAAAATCTTATACAAAATCCACTTTTTGCTATATAATGTATATGGAAATGGAGGTAGTTTATGAAATTTTGTTCACTTGCTAGCGGAAGCAGTGGGAATTCATTATATGTAGAAACAGAAAAATCAAAATTTTTAATAGATGCCGGACTAAGTGGTGTAGCTGTTCAAAAACTACTTCAGAGTATTGGTGTAAAGGCTGAAGAGCTCAACTTTATTATGGTCACACATGAGCATTCTGACCATTCTAAAGGGGTTGGCGTTTTATCCAGAAGATTTAATCTTCCCATACTCGCTAATTATCAGACCTGGCTTGCCATGGATAGGACTATCGGAAAAATCAAGGAGGAAAACATCTTTGTGTTTAAGTCGGATTCAGATCTTGAAATCAGGGACTTGGACATACATCCAATGAGCATTTATCACGATAGTGTTGAAGCGGTAGGTTATGTCATTGAGTCGAAAAACAAAAAGCTTTCTATACTTACCGATACAGGTTTTGTTTCAGAAGAGATGAAAAGCAAGATAAAAGGCAGTGATTTATATTTTCTAGAAGCGAACCACGACCCTAAAATGCTGGAGACGGGTCCGTATCCGGAAATGCTGAAAAAGAGAGTAAGAGGCTTAAAAGGTCATCTTTCCAATATAGATTGCGGGAAAATTCTTGGTGATATGCTAACCGGAATGGGAGAGTCCGTGTTTTTGAGTCATTTGAGTGAAGAGAACAACACTCCGGATTTAGCATATAGTACTGTAACTAAATATTTATCCTCACTGGGACTGGATACTAAAAATGATGCGATAATTGAAGTTGCAGGTAGATATGCACCAAGCAAGTTAATTGAGTTATAGGAGTATAAATGAAGATTAAAATAATTGCTGTCGGAAGTCTTAAAGAACAATACCTTAAGGATGCAGCTACCGAATACAGAAAAAGACTGGGTAGGTTTGGTAAAGTTGAGGTTTTTGAAGTTGCTGAAGAAAAGCTTTCAGAAAAAGCTTCCGATAAGATGATAGAAAACTGTTTGTTAAGGGAACAAGAGAATATCTTAAAACATATTTCCGATAGTGAATACGTGATTGCGATGGTAATCGAAGGGCAAATGGTGACCAGTGAAGATTTTGCGATGAAGATTTCTGAGATTATGGTTACGGGTCAAAGCACGATAACATTTGTAATTGGGAGTTCTCATGGACTTGGTGAAGAAATAAAGAGAAGGGCTAATTTTAATCTATCCTTTTCAAAAATGACCTTCCCACATCAACTATGCAGGGTTATGTTACTTGAACAAATATACAGGGCATTTAAAATAAATAACAACGAACCATATCATAAATAGAGCAGACGACTGCTCTATATTTATGCTAAAAACAGGAGAGGAAATGACAATAAAAAGCTTAGATGAAATTGAAAGATCTTTAATAAAATCATATAGAAAACATATTTGGTCAAAATTTATTAAGGCGATTAAAGAATACGAATTAATTAATGAAGGGGATGTAGTAGCATCGGCTATTTCAGGAGGCAAAGACAGTTTGATACTTGCCAAGTTATTACAAGAGATACAGAAACATGGACCGGTAAAATTTGATTTGGAATTTATTGCCATGGATCCGGGCTATGCTGAAGAGAATAGAACTAGGCTGGAAGAAAATTGTGATTATCTAGGTATACCTGTTAAAATCTTCGATACGGATATATTTAAAGTCGCGGATAAAATTTCAGGAGACAATCCTTGCTATATGTGTGCAAGGATGAGAAGAGGTGCGCTCTATTCTCAGGCTCAAAAGCTAGGTTGCAATAAGCTGGCGCTAGGGCACCATTTTAATGATGTTATAGAAACGACGATGCTAAATGTATTAAGAGCGGGTTGTTTTAAAACTATGATGCCAAAACTGAAATCGGACAACTTTGAAAATATGGAGATTATAAGACCTTTATACCTAGTTAAAGAGGAATACATCATACGCTGGATTAACAACACCGGGCTACAGGCTCTAGACTGTGCTTGTGCAGTGGCTGCAAAAAAGACCGGGTCTACAAGGGCTGATATCAAAGAGCTTATAGAGAAACTCAACAAAGAACATGTAAATCTTGATATTTCGATATTTAGAGCTGCAGAAAATGTCAATCTGGACATGGTACTTGGATATGAAAAAAATAAAGAAAAACATAATTTCTTAGAAGATTATTAGTGGACTAATTTTTTGTGTATATGTATATTTCATGAAGTATATGGTATAATATTTATATAATTAAATTATGACAGAGTAAATAGTATTCGTTAAGTGTTTGGGAATGGAACGTTGTCTCAAAACGAAAAGTATAATCTTGCGGTTTACTATTGCGTTCACTGCCATAGGATAAACTTCTCTCTTATGTGCAGGTCATATTAGAAAGGAGTTTTTTTAATGCAAAGAAGTAGAAATTTTTTAAATCCAAGAAGCATTGCATATGCGAGTCTTTTTGTCGCTCTATCTGTAGTGATTAACACATTTAGAATAGGCAGCGTAAGTTTCGGAGGGGTCCCAATTATATTCTCAGGATATGTTCTTGGTCCGGTAATGGGCTTTATAGTTGGAGCGATGGCTGATATTGTAGGATTTATTGTTAGACCATCAGGAAATGCGTTTAATCCGGTATTTGTACTTACATCCGCACTTACGGGTATGTTACCAATTCTAGTTACTAAACTGCTGGAGATAGACATCCTGAGTACAAGTTGTGGAAAATATTTGTAGGAGTGTTAGTAGGTCAGGTTATTACATCGGTAATTATAGTTCCGTTCTTCATAGACCTATTATACGCCAAGGGTACTTTTTATGTTAATATGGTTAGAGCTGCAGCAAAACAGGCTCCTTCAATACCCGTATATGCACTGCTTATTAAAATCATATTCGATAGAATTAAAAGATATGTATAAAAACCTCCCTAGTGGAGGTTTTTTTGTTGTAAATTAATAAAATTAACATCAGAATTAATTATATTTAATTCTTACAAGATTGTAATTAAAAATATTAAGTTTAAACTTGACATCATAAATTTAAGATGCTATTATTAAATCAAGAGGTGATGATATGGTTAAGACAAATTTAAGCAGCTGTCCGGTATGTGATAGAGATCTAGTAATAAAAGAATATGAGTGTATGAAATGCCATACGACAATCAGAGGACATTTTAGACAAGATAAATTTTCAAAGCTAAGTGCTGAAGAAAAAGAATTTATAGAGATTTTTGTAAGAAAAAGAGGAAGTATCAAAGAAATTGAAAAAGAACTTGGTATTTCCTATCCAACAGTTAGAAATAGATTGGACCAAGTTATCTCAGCTCTTGGTCACGAAGTAGAAAGCGATCAATCCAGGATTGAAATATTGAACATGCTGAACGAAGGACAAATAAGTCCTGAAGAAGCGGCGGAAATGATAGAAAATTTAAATTTGGAGGCTTAAAATGAGTGAAGAAAAATTATTGGTATTAAATATGCTTAAAGAAGGCAAGATTTCAGAAGAAGAAGCTCTTAGACTATTGGAGGCAATGGGTGAAGATAAAGGCTTAGGCGAAGAGGAAGAAAACAAATTTAGAGATTTTGAGGAAAATGTAGTTGGTAAAATAACCTCATCACTTGAAAAACTATTTAAGAAAACTTCAGAGACAATTCAAAACATCGACTTTGAAGATTTTAACATAGGATTTGGAACTTCAAGTGGTAGATTTAAATCCAGAACGGAAAAATCACAGTCGCTTGAAATATCTGAAGTAGAAAATCCACACTTAAAGATAAATATCAGAAATGGAAGAATCCAAATGTATCCTTGGGATAACGAATTTATCGAGTGTAGAGCTAAAATCAATTATGATGAAAAATTAGTTGGACTTGATCATGAGTTCTTTGTTCTTAAAAAAGAAGATAGAGACATTATCATCGAGCCTGTTTATCATATTGGAGGCTCACAGCCATTTGAGCTAAATCTTGAGGTATCAATCCCAAGAAGGTTTTTTGAATCCATGAATATCAGTACTACTAACGGAAGCGTAGAAGTTGGTCTAGTGGAAACAAATTATCTTGAGATTGAATCTACAAATGGGAAGTTAATGCTAAACTCAAATTCAGCAGAAAAAACCGTATTAAACACCACAAATGCTAAGATTGAAATAGTAGATCATAGTGGTAAAGAACTTCATGTAACAAGTACAAATGGAAAAATCGTATTGAATGGTCTATATGTAAAAGAAACTGAAATTAAAACCACCAATGGAAGTGTTTCAGTACAAGATATTTCGAATCTTTGCTCTAAACTATCTACCTACACTACGAATGGTAGCATTAGGATTGGAATAGGATCCTTTGTAAGAGGAGTAAAAGTTGAATTTAATAAGATGAACAAACATACAAGTAAAGTAAATCTATCAGATAGATTTACTAGCATAGTTCAAGAAGGAAAAGATGTAATTGCCTACACTGAAGGCTTTACTGAAGAGGCGGAAGATTCTTTAAGACTATATGGTTCAACAGTAAACGGCAGTATAAATGTAGAATAATACAGTTAGAGAGTCAGAATAAGTAAAATTCTGACTCTCTTTTTTATTTTATGAAATAAGTATTCCGACTATAGTTAGAAAAAATAGTTAAAATGGTTCAGAAGAAAAATATATAATAGCCTAAACGGGTAAAATTAGTTAAAGGATACATAGAAATTATGCTAAACAAAGCTTAAATACTAAAAATATTTTAAAATAACAACTAATAATAACAATAATCAATAAAAGACTTGACACAATATTAGTTTAGATGTATTATTAATTTAGAATAATTCTAAACGCTTTATGAAAGGAGAGGCCATGAACAATAAATTAGATGCCTTAAAACTATTAGAAGAACATGGAATTAAACCATCTTTCCAGAGGGTTAAGGTTCTAGAATATTTAATTCTGAATGAAACTCATCCTACTACCGATGAAATTTATAAAGGATTAATAGACGAGGTGCCTACTCTTTCAAAAGCCACCGTATACAATACACTTAATTTATTTCTTGAGAAAAAATTGGTAAGTACTATGTCACCTGATAATCAGGAAATAAGATACGACTTACTTATGGATGATCACGGTCATTTTGTATGCGAGAGTTGTGGAACGATATTTAACTTTCCATATGATTATAGAAATAGGTATGAAGGCCTTGAAGGCTTTGATATAAAAAAAGAAGAAATTGTTTTAAAAGGTACTTGCAATCAGTGCCTTAACAATAAAAATACACAGGAGGATTAATAATGACAGAACAAATGCAACCACAAGTAAACTTTCCATTAATCGGAACAAGAGCGCCTGAGTTTACAGCAAAAACTACACAAGGAGACATTCATTTCCCAAATGACTATGAAGGAAAATGGGTAATTTTATTCTCACATCCGGCAGATTTTACTCCGGTATGTACTACTGAGTTTATGACATTTTCATGTATGCAAGAAGAGTTTAGAGAGCTTAATACAGAATTAGTAGGTCTTTCAATTGACTCAATTCATGCGCATCTAGGTTGGCTAAACGCTATTAAAGGATATTCTTGGGAAGGAATTGAAAATCCAAATGTAGAATTCCCTGTAATTGCAGACCTTAAAATGGAAGTTGCTGCTAAATACGGAATGCTACAAGGTGAATCAGATACTGCAGCTGTAAGAGCTGTATTCTTTATCGATCCAAAGGGAACCATTAGAACAATCCTTTATTACCCAGCTTCACTAGGTAGAAACTTCGCGGAAATCAAGAGAATTATCCTTGGTTTACAAAAAGCGGATGCAGACTCAGTTGCACTTCCAGCTAACTGGGAGCCAGGAAAAGACGTTATTGTACCACCACCAGGAACTTGCGGAGCAATCCAGGAGAGAATGGAATTAGTTAAGAACGAAGGTTACGACATGAAAGACTGGTTCTTAACATTTAAAGCAGACAAGTAAAAAGTCCATAAAAAGCCACCACTTATCCAGTGGTGGTTTCACCCTTTTATGGACTTTGTTTATTGCTTAAATTTTTAAAACATAAACCTACTCGTCCCATACAAATAAAATCCGGCTATTATACCCCAGATGATGGTTTCGGGATATTTTCTTTTTTTGAAGAAGTAATACATGCTTACTATAGCAATAAAAGTAAGAGCAAGATGTATCAATAATGAAGTTTCCTTAAATATAATACTAATAATAAAAAGTGCCGAAAAGGCTTTTATAATATTCTTTTTATGTTCATCATAATAATCAATTAGTTTTATTTCTAATTCTCCTCCTTTCTAAAGAAAGATATTAAGATTTAATCAAACTCGGTTATAAGTTCTGCTTCTTTAAGATCTGCAAATGTGATGGCACTGGACTTGCCGAGTTTTGACGTATCCGCCAGTACATATGCTTTAGTACAGCTTAATAGGGCTTTTCTTTTAATCATACCCTCACCTGCATCGGGTGTGGTGTAACCATTTGTTGTATTGACGGCATTTGCACCAAAAAAACCGATATCAAAATTCCATTTATCCAGTGATTCCATACATTCTTCACCGATAACGGCCATGGTTGACTCTTTTAATTCGCCACCCGGTATAAAAACCGTGTGAGATTTCTGAATTAATTTTTGAGCTATAAGAATGTCATTGGTAATGTATACTGAATTTTTTGGGAGGTTAAACTCCGTCAATTCAAAGGTCGTAGTACCTGCATCGATGTAGACTCTATCACCATCTTTTATGTGAATATATGCTTTTTCTGCAATAATCTTCTTTAAGTCCAGATTATGCTGACTACGAATTTGACTGCTTATATCAACTCTATGATCAGTTTCGAGAGCAACTGCACCTCCGTGAACTTTCTTTAAAAGATTCTCCTCATCCAATTTAACTATATCACGCCTAATTGTTGATTCGGATACTCCTAGAAAATCGACAAGTTCAACAACCGATACCGAGCCATCTATATTAACTTTAGAAAGAATTGCTTCTCTTCTTTGTTCGCTAATCATATTATCACCTCAAGTATATTTTGACATATCAATCAAAATCAGTCAAATATTTAATAAAAGCGACTAAATATGATTGAATATGCTTGACAATGATTCTAGAATTGGTATAATATAATTAAATAAATCAAAAACAGTCAAAACTATTCAAAAAAGGAGGCAATATGATCACGACATTATCATTAAATCCATCGCTCGACTATATAGTGGATATCGATCAATTTAAAGCCGGAAAGATTAATAGAACTCATTCTGAATACATTCTACCGGGAGGTAAAGGAATAAATGTCAGTCAAGTTCTAAATAATCTAGGTATGGAATCGACCGCACTCGGATTTGTTGCCGGGTTTACAGGAGATGAGTTAATCCGAATCCTTGATAGCAAAGGGATAAAGAGTAAGATGATTAAAGTTGATGGTGGAATGACCAGAATCAACACTAAGGTCAGGTCGGATGAAGAAACTGCAATCAATGGGATGGGACCGTCGGTCACAGAATCTGATTTAGAAAAGATTGTTGAGGAATTAAAAAAACTAAAAGTAGGTGATATGCTCGTACTTTCAGGAAATATTGCCAGGGATATGAGTAAGGACACATATAAGAGAATAATGGAGAGAGTATCAAGTGAAGTAAATGTTGTAGTCGATGCCACCAAAGAACAACTGCTTAGTGTAGCAGAGCATAGTCCGTTTTTAATTAAGCCAAATCACGAAGAGCTCGGGGAGCTTTTTGATGTAGAAGTGAAGGATAAACAGGACGCAGTTAAGTACGGAAAACTGCTTCAGGAAAGGGGATTTAGAAATATATTGGTGTCGATGGGTGGTGAAGGAGCGGTTCTCTTAACGGAGGATGGACTGCAGTATGCGGCAAAACCACCTGCGGGTAAACTTGTAAATTCAGTCGGTGCAGGAGACTCCATGGTTGCAGGATTTATATATGGATATATAAAATTTGGTAATTTTAAAGATGCATTTAAATATGGTTTAGCTTCTGGGAGTGCAAGTGCATTTTCTGAACAGCTGGGAACAAAAGAAGAAATAGAAGCACTACTTAATCAGATAAATATTGAAGAGGTGAAATAATGAAAATTACGGATTTAATTTCAAGAGAAAGTATTAAAATCGGGGCAGAGTGTAAGGATAAGGCAGATGCTATACATCGTGTTGTCGATTTAATGATGGCCAGTGGCAGGATATCAGACAGAGATACATTTGAAAAGAGAGTATTTGCAAGAGAAGAAGAAGGTACAACAGGGGTTGGTGAAGGCGTTGCTATTCCTCATGGAAAATCAGAAGCGGTTATGAATCCCGGAATTGCTGCAATGACAGTACCGGCCGGAGTTGATTATGAATCATTGGATGGGGAACCTACTAAATTAATATTCTTAATAGCTGCACCTGCTGAAGACTCAGATGTTCACCTGGAAATGTTAAGTAAGCTTTCGATGATGCTTATGGATTCGAACTTTATAAATAGTTTGGTAGATGCAAAATCAGTCGATGAATTTATCGAAATTATAGATAGAGCACAGGAAGAAAAAGAAGAGCCTATGGCAGCAGAAGCGGTAGAAGTAGTGACAAGTGGAACTAAAAAACTTCTTGCAGTTACCGGTTGTCCAACAGGAATCGCACATACTTATATGGCTCAAGAGGCACTTGAGAAAAAAGCTAAAGAACTGGGATATGAAATAAAAGTTGAAACAAGAGGGTCCGGCGGAGCTAAAAATGTCCTAACCGATAGCGAGATAGCTGAGGCGGATGGGATAATAGTTGCATCAGACACAGCTGTACCAATGACTAGATTTAACGGTAAAAGAGTAGTAGAAACAAAAGTGTCAGATGGGATATCAAAACCTGGAGAATTAATAGAAAAAGCACTGGATGAAAATACGAAACTATTCACTGCATCAAGCGACACTCAATCGGTGGAAGACAGAGGATCCGACAGCATAGGTCATAAGATATACAAAGACCTTATGAGTGGAGTATCACACATGCTTCCATTTGTAGTCGGGGGCGGGATATTAATTGCACTTGCGTTTTTAATAGATAGCTTTGCAGTCGACATGAACGCACTTCCGGAAGAACTAAGAGGAAACTTTGGTTCGATAACTCCTATAGCTGCTATGTTTAAGGAGATTGGGGGAACAGCTTTTGGATTTATGCTTCCAATCCTTGCAGGCTTTATAGCTTTAAGTATCGCGGATAGACCGGGACTTGCAGTAGGTATAGTTGGAGGAGCGATTGCAGCAGCTGGAAAGAGTGGATTTTTAGGAGCTCTTGCGGCAGGGTTTTTAGCCGGATATATTGTAAAGTTTTTAATGAAAGCGACTGAATCATTACCTAAGAGTCTGGACGGAATAAGACCCATCCTTATATATCCATTACTTGGAATACTTCTCATTGGACTTTCTATGTTCTATATCATTGAACCTGTTGTTGGGGTAATAAATACCGGCCTTAACTCATGGCTCGAAGGATTACAAGGTGTAAGTTCTGTAATCCTCGGAGTCATCTTAGGCGGAATGATGGCGATAGATATGGGTGGACCATTTAACAAGGCTGCATATGTATTTGGAACTGCTTCAATAGCAGCAGGAAACTACAATATAATGGCAGCGGTTATGATAGGTGGAATGGTTCCACCAACAGCTATAGCACTTGCTACGATACTGTTTAAAAACAAATTTACAGAAACTGAAAGAAAATCCGGACCGGTAAACTTTATCATGGGACTTTCATTTATAACTGAAGGAGCAATCCCGTTTGCAGCGGCGGATCCACTAAGAGTATTACCTGCATGTATAGCAGGATCAGCAGTTGCAGGAGGACTGTCAATGCTGTTTGGATGTACGCTTATGGCTCCACATGGAGGAATATTCGTGTTCCCGGTAGTTGGTAATGCACTTATGTACCTGGTTTCACTTGTAGTCGGAACCGTTGTTGGTGCAGTACTACTTGGAATCTTAAAAAGAAAACCACAAGCATAAATAAACAAAAGGCCGATTGATATCGGTCTTTTTTGGTTTATCTTAATAGTAGAGGAGAAAGTCGGAATTGGTAGTCAAAGACCGGTAGTGAGTCGGGAATTTTTATATAAAACGTAGAGGATGTGCCCACACTTCCATTACCATTGTCTTATATGTTTTATATCAACAATCTTTCGTAGGGGAGGACTCTGATTTTACTTTAAATCTTCTAAACCACGCACTTTCCACCTAAGCAAATCCATTATTATATTATCCGAATTAATATCACACCGCCTGCATCACACACGTAGCGGAAGTGCCCACACTTCCAATTACTTTAGCTACAATTTAAAGTAAGGCATATGGGTTAAATCTAGCCAATTTTAACTTTAAAAGCTTGGTTTATCTTTATTCACGTGTAGAAACAAAAGAACGGCTCCGAACAAGTTGCAATTTCTCTTCCGTTCACTTATTGGGTAAAATCGTATTTCGGCTCCTCCGGTGATTTATATACCGCTGCGCTATAAAAAATAAATCAAAACCCTACGAAACCTACAATATGATTTTACACCAAACGTTCAAAGTCAGATAAATTTCAACATGTTCTCCACTGGAAAAAAATACTTATTTTTTACGTTTGGAACGATGGTAGCAAAGAAAAGATTTTGCTTCGGATATTATATAAAAAAATGTTCAAGCAGTGAGAAATCGTAGATTTCTTTCAAAATGATTATTATTAATGCAGCTTGCTGCATGTACGTAGCGGAAAACTCTGATTCTCCTTTACTTTAAATCTTCTAAACCACCAACATTATATTAAATTAAAGCAAATTCTAAATTATCTAAATTGATTTAATGCATGTTTGAATGGATTTGTTTCATTTGCTTTACTTTAATTTCAATCAAAGGTAATTGTGAGGGAACTTATGCAACAGTTGGAACGATGATTAATAATTAATTTTTGATAGCAATAGATTAACTTTAAATCGTTCGAATGTTAATGGATTAGGAAGTTATTAAAGAAACGGAATTTCGATCCTACTTTGGTCTGAGGCTGATTAATATCGGTCTTTCTTTAATTAAAGGTAAAACTTGAGGACATATGATAAAATAGTATTAATAATGATTCCCGATAATTTATTACGGAGTCGGAATACGGTGAATAATCTCGCCTATAAAACAAAGGAGAAGACATGATAATATACAGATGTGCAACCCCTGCTGACATTGAAGGCGTTAAGGAACTTCAACAGAAATACCATGTATCAACGATAAAAGAAGAGTATAAAAAAGACGGATTTGTTACGACGCTTTTTACTGACGAGCAGTTTTTATCAATGATAGAAAAAGAAAACGGACTTGTGATTGCTGAAGACGATGGTAAGATAATTTCTTATGCAATGTCTGCATCATGGGAGTACTGGAGTGAGTGGCCACTCTTCGAGTATATGATACAGGATCTTCCAAACACGGAATATCTCGGTCAAATTCTCTCCATGGAAAACTCCTATCAATACGGTCCCGTTTGCATTGATATGGAATACAGAGGTATCGGTGTTCTTGAAAACATCTTTGAATACTCGAGAAGACTTATGGCAAAAAGATACCCAATAATGATTACCTTTATAAATCAAATCAATCCAAGATCCATAAAAGCTCATACTGAGAAAGTCGGAATGGATATAATAAAGTCCTTTGAATTTAACGATAATAATTACTATGAACTGGGATATGATATGAGTAAGCCTGTGGCAGGATCGACTTTAGAATAGTAGTAGACCTTAAAGGACTTAAGATTGATTACGATTCTGATAAGTTTCAAGCAGAGATTATGAATTGGTGGCATGATAATGGATATATCAAAGAAATTCCTTTTGAGGTGGATTAAATATTGAACCTGATATTTTTTATTAATATTTATCATCTAAAAATATATAAAAAATTACGAACCAAGGCAAAAGCTGAGCTTTTGCCTTTAATATTTCTTGCGTTTCTCATCATTTCTAAAATATCCATGTAAAATCTGGTATTCCAAAATACTCCATTATGAATTATCCATAATAAATTAAAATTAAAAATCCTAAGACAATGAAATTTAAGTAAGCATATGAAAAAAGGTAGAGCAAGAATACTCTACCATTAGTTATCCTTCAATTGGAGGAGCAGAAGCTTCTTCTACTCCTTGTTCCCTAAGTGCTTTAAAGTACTCTTGAAGGTACTCTATATCACAAAAAACTTCAAGCGAAATAACCTTTCCCCATGAAATCGTAATAACATGCACTCCTCTATTGGAGTATTTATTTCCGGCTCTATCGCTTAAGTGATCTGTCCATTCGAGCATAGCTGTGGTATGCCATGGAAAGCCGCTGACTGCAATTTTTTCAATGTCAAAGTGCAGGTCAGGCATTAGCCTTGCTAGCCTTTCGTACCACTCAAGTATCGCAGGCTTTGAGGTTCTTAATCCTGCAAGAGGGTGTTTTTTTTCTGAAAACCAGTGGCTAACATCATTTTCTCTAAACTGTTTTGTTATAACCTCGTAGTCTCCCCGATTAAGTGCTTCAAAAGAATTTATTAAATTACGTTTTACAATTGCATGATACATAGTAATCTCCTATCTAATGGTTATAATAATTCTAATTATGGTATTAATATGGTGTATAATAAATGTTATAAGAAACATATAGTTGTTTTCCACTTTAACTCAAAGATGACACTAATGTATAGGACCTAAAAACTTGAGAGAATTGGAAAATTATGGTTTTAATTATAGAATTTATACCCTATTTTCTTTTGAACATTACATAATACTTTAAGTAGTATTTCTATAAAAGGAGGATATCATGGGAACAGTTTTATATTGGGTTATAGCTACTATGACATTTCTTAGCGAATTAGTATTGGTTGTAGGAGCAGGAAGGCTGGGATTTAAACTTTTTTCCGGTTTTAATTCAAAAATTGCAATTGCATTAGGCGTGATTACATCAATTATGCTTATGGTTTTTTGGGGTTATTTTCTGGCACCTAGATCAGATAGAAGATTGGATCTACTACCTCGTATAGCTCTAATTACAGTGATGACACTAGCAATTGGATTTTTATTGTACAGAGTAGGAGACAAAGAATTCGGTTTAATCCTTATGATTCCCATTACCATAATTCAAATTGTTGGTCAGTACATGTTAGATGGTAAATAATTAGTAAAAATGGAAATAGATGATTGGTCATAGGATATAATTATCACAGGGGGTAGTTTTTGTGAAATTCTTTAAAGAAGTTAAACTTAAAAATGGAAGTGAGTGTATCATAAGAAATGCAATAGAAGCTGATGCAAGTGAAGTATTGGAGCATTTGAAGCACATATCGGCAGAAACTGAAGAGATGACTCGATATCCTGATGAATATACCATAACAGAGAAAGAAGAGCGTAAATTTATAAAAAGTATGGAAGCTTCACCTAATGCAATTTTAATCGTTGCAGAGTTAGAAGGAAAAATAGTTGGAACAGCAAGCCTTTGGCGTTTATCAGGTTTTGAAAAGTTTTTGCACAGATCCGGATTTGGAGTTGGTATTCAAAAAGCACATTGGGGTTATGGTATAGGTAATCACATAATGGGAGTCATAATAGAAAGTGCTAAAAATGCAGGATATGAACAGATTGAGTTAGAAGTAAGTACGAACAATGATAGAGCTGTTTCCCTATATAAAAAGTTCGGTTTTGAAATTTTCGGCACAAATAAATGGTTCTCCAAGACCAGAGATGGAAAGTATCAGGAAATGTATTATATGCTTTTAAGATTATAGATAGATAAAAATGAGAGAGGAAATAAAATGGCAAATAAAATAAACAAGATATTAAGCATTCTAATCATTGTTGTTGTGGTAGGGTTTTTAGCAAGTTCTATATACAGTTATTATCAATATACAAATAACCCTGATTTATACATGGTGCAATCGGCACCTTGGTATACGAGCATACAGATTACCGGAATTTTTGCTCTTATTGTTGTTGCGATTGCAATAGCTATTAAGTTAGTAATCAAAAAGAGGATAAAAACATCAAATTTATAAAGAATAATTACTGATCTTTAAATGATAAAATTGATTTAAGAAATAAGGTGAGCTTATGAACTGTGTAGTGATTGTTGGAACTGAAATAAAAGGCTGTACTTATAATTTAAAGAATATATTTCTTGAAGAGCTGAATCTTACTAAAACAACTGAGTTTTATTTACCCAAGGATGGGCCGTCATACTGTATAGGATGTAAGAGATGTTTTTTAGAAAGTGCAGATAAATGTCCCCACTATAATAAAGTGGAACCTATATGGCGTGCTATGCTTGAAGCGGATTTGATTGTCTTTGCTTATCCTGTATATGCCTTAAGATGCCCGGGGCAGGTAAAGAGTCTACTTGACCACTTAGGCGTTTACTGGTTTGCTCATAGACCAAATCCTGTGATGTTTAATAAAACGGCAGCAATCATAACCCAGAGTGCCGGTGCACCAAATGGCGCGGCTCAAATTGATGTTAAAACATCGCTGGAATGGATGGGCGTTTCAAAAGTAGAGAGGATAGGTTTTAGTATGGGTGGATCAGATTGGGATGAAATTTCGGAAGATAAGAAGAAAAGAATTGAAGCACGAATTAGGACATTTGCCGGAAGATTTCAAGGAGAACTCCATCAAAATAAGAGCTTAAAAACTAAGATATATTTTGAAATGTGTAGGAAGATGCAAAAAGATGTTCTTAAAAAACTGGATGGAGATAAACCAAGCGTCGATTTACAGTATTGGATTGATAATGGTTGGGTGAGGGAATAGTAGACTTATACTGTCGTTAATTCCATACTTTACAAATAAAGGAGAAAAAATGAAAGAACTAAAAAAAGCAATACCCTATCTAATCGTTATAATAATAGCCTTTTATCTACTACCGAATCTTATAAAAGATACGGGATCAGGAATTCTGATGCTTTTGATAGTCATACCACTAACCTGTTTTTTAACCGGGCTTATTTTTGGAATAAAAAATTCATTTGAATGGTACTTTCCCGTCTTAGTTGGACTACTCTTTATCCCTTCAATTTTCATCTATTACAATGAATCGGCACTGATTTATGCACCTGTTTATGGGGTATTAACTTTAGTAGGAGAGATCATAGGGAGGATGCTAAATAAATATATATCGAACCCTATGAAATTTAAATAGAGGAGAATACCTTAATGACTTATTTCACTTTTTTTACTCCAATAATATTAGTTGCAATTGTTGCAATTTTAGTGTTTTTAACAGTAATGAGGACCGGAAGTAAGGAGAATCGTCGTAAATCCGGAATTAGTAAAAACTATATGGCTGTTGGAATGGCAATAGGTATCGGAGTGGGTGCTGCTATTGGTGTGTCAATGGGTCAAGATAAAATGCCTATAGGTATTTCAATAGGATTATTAGTAGGAATGCTAATAGGAATGCAAATAAAAAGGAATGATTAAGTAGAGATGAATGGTAAAGTAGTAGTAATTACGGGCGGTGCACGTGGAATAGGAAGAGCTACAGCAGAGGCTTTTGCTGCAGAGGGTGCACATATATGCATCATAGATAAAATAGATAATGATTATTTTATAGGTGATATAAAAGATAAAGAAGTACTGGAGATATTTGTAAAGAAAGTTATCGACGATTATGGAAAGATTGACTATCTTATTAATAACGCACTCCCGGCAATGCATGGTATAAGTGATTGTTCTTATGAAGAATTTAATGAAGCACTTAAGGTTGGCGTTACGGCTCCTTTTTATTTAACTAAACTATTTTTGCCATATTTTGCTGAAGGAGCATCTATAATAAATATTTCCTCAACTAGAGATAGTATGAGTCAACCTGGAACTGAAAGCTATACTGCTGCTAAGGGCGGGATAGCTGCACTTACCCATGCTCTTGCAGTTTCACTTGCAGGAAAGGTTAGAGTTAATTCTATATCTCCGGGATGGATAGATACAACCGGTTCGGAGTTTTCAGGTCCCGATGTAGATCAACATTTAGTACAAAGAGTTGGGGTGCCTGAGGATATTGTAAATATGATTCTCTTCCTATGCTCTGATAAAGCTGGCTTTATCACCGGAGAAAATATAAAAATCGACGGTGGTATGAGCAGACTTATGATATATCATGGAGATAATGGATGGTTGAAGAAATAGAATAACAAGGGTATGATACATTATTTATGAAATACAAAAATATAATGCTGTTATTAAGAGAAACTATGGCTCACAAAGTGGTAAGTAGTGCTAAAAATATATAAAGCTTTTTGAATGATAGGAGAAAACAATGAATCTATGGACGTTTTTAAATGTATTTATATTCTTAACTCCCATAAGCATGATAGGGTTTGGCAAATATTTTGTTACACTAGCTAAAGGAGGTATTAATAATAATATAGGATATAGGACTAAGCGGTCTATGAGGAATTCTGAGACTTGGGAGTATGCCCATATATACTGTGGTAAGCTTTATAGGGTATTGGGCTGGGCTTCGCTTATAATATCGATTGTAGCTATGGCATTTCTATACGGGAAGTCAGAAAAACTTGTAGGAAAAGCTGCAATTGGTATTATCATTTTTCAGATAGCTTTATTAATATCCAGTGTCATAATCACAGAGATTTCATTAAAGAAAAAATTTGGAAACTAGGAATGCTTGATTCTAACATTATAAATGAAGCAATGCGGAAATGGAATAAATTTAGAAATCATTTAAGGAAGTGAAGAAAATAGCTAAGCTAATAGTAACCGACCTTGATGACACTCTACTAAAGACGGATAAAAGTATTTCAGAATACACAAAGAAAGTAATTAATGACTTAAGAAAAACAGGAGTGAAATTTGCTTTTTCCACAGCGAGGGGAGAGAGCGTTAGAGATGTAATCAAGGAAGGAATTTTTGATGCATACAGCCTTTTAAACGGAGCAATAGGATTTGCTGAAGGGAAATGTATATTTGAAAATTTAATCGAAGCAGAGGTATTTGGACCTTACTTACGTGAATTGAGTAAAAATAATGTAAAAATTGGAGCTGAGATAAACAATATTCATTATACGAATTTCAATGCAAAAGAAGAGTGGAGCGGCATAGGAGAAAATATCATAACTGATTTTAGTGAAATACAGGGATCTGCGGGTAAACTTTATGCTGTAGCAAAATCTGAAGTTGACTGCCGTATGATATATTCACTATTACCAAAGAGTCTTTATATAAGAATGAGTAGAGATGGGCTTGCAATGATCATGAGTGAGAATGCAACTAAGTCTAGGTCTTTAAAGCTTATCGCTGAACACTTTGGGGTAAGGAATGATGAAGTGATAGCTTTTGGCGATGATCTAAATGATATTGATATGCTAAGTGCTGCAGGGGTAGGAGTCGCGATGGAAAATGCTGTTCCTGAAGTGAAGAGAATTGCAGATGATATTTGTGGTAGTAACGAGGAAGATGGTTTAGCGAGATGGATCGAAGAGAATCTTTTAAGATAATATAATAAAATCTCTTAATGGATACAATTGAATAAATAGTAAATTAAATTAAAAATAAGATAAAAATATAAACAACCAAGATAATTTATTGCAGACAGATGACGAACGTGACTGGAGAAATTATGAACATAAAACTTATAAAGGGAACAGTGGAATATAGTGAAAAGATAGTTGATATGCTCGATGAATGGCATAGTACAGGCGAAGAAATAATACCATTTGCCATTAGAGGAGATTATGATGATTTTGAAAGTTACCTTGAAACTCTCGAAGTAACAGATACTTCAACCGGGAAAGTGCCGGACTCAACTTACTTTTGCCTAGATAATGAAAGAGAAGTGATAGTGGGAGCTGTAAATATTAGGCATTATCTAAATGAAGCTCTTTTAAGAACAGCAGGGCATGTAGGGTTAGGAGTAAGACCTACTGAAAGAAGGAAAGGTTATGCCACAGAAATGATAAGGTTGGCACTTTTAAAATGTAAGGAGCTGGGAATAGAAAATGTCCTTATGACATGTGACAAGGAGAATATTGGTTCAGCAAAGAGCATAATAAACAATGGCGGTATATTAGAAAATGAAGTTAAATTAGAAAGCGGACTAAGACAGCGTTACTGGATTGATAATAATTAAATTCTGATTTTGGATTTTATGGTAAGTTATTAATAAAGGGTGAAAATCATGAAAAGAAAATACACACATGAAGAAGTTAGACAGTGGATGGTAGAAAATAATCAGCATTTTTTCTATGCCAATAGCAATGATACGAACTTCATTGTTAGAAAAAGGTATGGCTTTGCTTGGACAGTCAATATTGCAAGTCCATGGGTTTTTAGAGCGATAATTTCAGTGGCAATACTGATATTTCTATGGATAGCTTGGAATATTGTTTATTCATAAAATATATGAATATGAGGAATAAGAAAATAAATGACATTAAATTACTCGAAATTATCTAATGAATACAGTGTAAAAAGATTAACAGAAAAAGATATAGAAAGCGTGTTAGATTTATATAATTCAAATCCTGATTATTTTAAATTTTTTCCACCAATGCCAAGCATAGAAAGCATCAAACTGGATATGAGCATATTACCACCGGGTTGCGAGATACATAATAAGTATTATCTTGGATATTGGGATGAGAAAGAGCTTGTTGGTGTATTAGATATTATCCTTCGTTATCCTGATGTAGAAACTGTTTATATAGGTTTATTTATGATAGATAAGAGATTTCAAAGCGATGGAAGAGGTAGTAAAATTATCATGGAGCTAATTGATTTTTTAACGTTGGATTATAAGTTTATACAGCTTGCATTAATGAAAGAAAACAAAGCGGCTCAAGCATTTTGGGAAAAGAATGGATTTAAAATAATCGGGAATGAAGTAGATTTAGAACATGGTAATGCGGTAAAGATGAAGCTGACTCTTTAATTGTTTTTGAAGAGACTTGAATCTATTTAACTTTTAGGTGGCTGAGCAGTAGAAAATTATCATTGTGGATTATACACAGGAGGAGATGTATGACTAAGAAATTTATTTTCACATACAGATGGTGTAATGATTTGGGTAAGATAAAATCATTTTACTCAGGGGTTTTAGGGCTTGAACCTGTTTGGGATACGGATGAGGTGATTGCTTTTAAAATCCACGATCACCAGCTAAGCTTTAATTACGACAGTAGCTTAGTAATGCCGGAACCCGTTTTTTCATCACAACTTGGATGGGAAGGTGGCACTGCCCATAGAACAAGCTGGTCTATTGAGTGCAGTGGTCAGGAATTTAAGGATATAGTTAAACGTGCACAAAAATCGGGTGTTAAGTCTTTTTATCCCGAACCTAAATGGGTTGGTTATTGGTCTTATCCAATACTGGATCCAATGAACGAAACCATAGAGATAACTTGTACGGATACCGAGCTATATAAATAATGCAATAAATAAAAAAAGGCAGAATAGCAAACTGCCTTTTTTGTTTATACATGTATCATATATTTCTTTCCATCATTTACTTTCGTTCCAAGTTTTTTAATTTCTTCAAGGACATCCGGTCTTTCCATAACCGGTCTTTCGTCAGTTTCAGAAACGTAGTAATTGATTAAATATTCAGCACCAACGGATCCAAAATATGTTCTTAGAGGTTTATAAGTAGCAAAGAAGTCATCATGCCCATAGTCTCCGCCATTACATGCAAGGAATACTCCTATTTTTTTATTAGGATCCTCTCCTTTATTCTTTCTGTGTGTTCTTTCCCAGAAAGGCTGACCTCTATCAATGAAAGTTTTCATGTCTCCGGACACCATATAAAAATATAAAGGCGAAGCAAGAACAAGAACCTTAGCCTCGTCAATTTTTTCATATAAATCAGTCATATCGTCCTTTACTATGCAAACTCCATCTTTATAACATCCTTCACATCCTGTACAATGTTTTATATTGTACTTTTTTAGATATACTGTTTCAACATCATAGCCAATTGACTCAAGCCCTTCTGAAAAGGCTTCAGCCATATGCCAAGTATTCTTTTTTCTATAACCTCCTACTACGACTAATGCTTTCATAATCATACCCCCTTAAATTATATATACCCAAATATAATGAAGTATGTATTTTTGAAGATTAGAATACCTGATTACTTAGAAGCTGGTTCTCAGATCTAACGATATATTATAATGCAATAAAAAAAGACGGAATCAAACTTCCGTCTTAGTTAACAATTACTTAAGCATGGTTTCTAAAAACCAGATATGCTTATTATACTCGGTGACATGATCCTCCATCATATTTGAAAGGACAAAGCAATCACTATCTTCTGATATTTTGACTGCGGTTTTTCTCATGAGTTTAAGATCGTCTATAGTGATTTTAATTGCATCTTTTCCACTATAATCCTTACTTTCTATCTCTTTTATTTCAGAGATTTCGAGGTATTCTTTCAAGCTTGCTTTAGGATATTTTCCTTCCATTTTTTGCCATTCGGCAACTTCGTCAAATTTTTCTAAAGCTGAATCATAAAGTTCCTCAAGATACTCATGGATTGCCTTAAAGTTAATACCTACCACATTCCAGTGAAGGTTGTGAAGCTTCACGTTTAAAACCGCTAAATTTGCTAAATAAAGATCTACTTTTTTCAATATATTCCTCCTAAATTTTAGTATTTCTTGGCCATTATATATATACCCTAACTCCCGGGTTATAAACAACTAACTTATTAGAATTTAGCGATTTAGCAAGGTATAAGACTAAAAACAAAAGTGTGATTCTACTCACTGCATAATATAGATTTTTAATATAAAATTGTAGTCAAGTAGGAAAATAAATTATAAGAGAGGAGTATATTATGATAAGTGGAAGAATTCATTCAATACAATCCATGGGTCTACTCGATGGGCCCGGTGTTAGAACTGTGTTTTTTCTTCAGGGATGTCCATTAAGATGTAAATATTGTCATAATCCTGATAGCCAAAGATTTGGTGCCGGTGAGGAGTTATCTGTAGATGAAATTCTTTCAACAGCGAGAAAATTTAGAACATATTACGGCACTGAAGGTGGAGTTACCTTTTCCGGAGGTGAACCTCTTAGTCAGCCAGAGTTTTTACTCGAGTCACTAAAAGCACTTAAAGAAAATGATATAAATACTTGCATAGATACTTCCGGTTTTGGACCGGCTAAGTACTTTGATGAGATATTAAAATATACCGACACGCTGCTTTTGGATGTTAAGAGCTTTTCTGATGCTGGGTATAGAGAAATTGCGGGTGCGGGGGATTCCATTTTTCAAAAGTTTATTAAAGCTGTAAATAATTCTTCAGTTGATGTTATAATTAGACATGTGATGGTGCCGGGTTATTCTGATAACAAGAATGCCATGGACAAACTTATCAATTATATCTCTCCTATCATTAAAGTGGTTAAAAGGATTGAAATTCTACCCTTTCATAAGATGGGAGAAGAAAAATATAAAGAGCTGGGCATGAACTACGAGTTTACTGAGGTTCCTGAGATGAATAAACACAGGGCACTTGGTTTTGAACATTATGTGAATGGCGTATTGGCTAAGCTTAAGAGGATGGATCATATGAAGAAGAATAATCCTACAAGAGAACAAATTGAAAAGTGGATGGGTGAGAGTCATCTATTTAAAAATTTAACTGAAACTGAAAGAACCGTCATCTCAAAAGAGATAGAATTTAGAGAGATGAAAAGAGGAGAGCTAATTTTTAAGAGCTACGATAGAGCTGATAGGCTCTTTATGGTATCAAGTGGGAAGATAAAAATCTATGAAAACACCCTTGAAGGAAAAGAACAGATAATGTATATATACTCTGAAAGAGAATTTATCGGGGGCTTAAATCTGCTTCGAGATACTGATTATATCTACAATGGTGAATGTATTGAACCGGGGATTATCGGAGTGATAAGTAAAGAAGTATTCGACACCTTTATGATTAATAATCCGGAGGTTCTACTAAGGATACTTAAGATGTCTTTTGAAAGGATTAGACTAGCTGAGGATATGATAAGAAGGCTAACCACAACTAGCACTGATGGAAAGGTCGCAGCTCTTTTACTAAAGCTTATACCGGAGTTTGGTAATCCGGTTGGATCTGAGATCATACTTCATCTGAGCATGACAAGGGAAGAGATGAGTTCACTTGTAGGGCTTACTCGTGAGACTTTCACAAGAAAACTTGGTGAGTTAAAGAACCAAGGAGTTGTGGATATAAAGTCAAATAAGACCATTATAATTCGGGATTTAGATAAGTTACGCGAGATTGCAGAATCATAAATTGTAGTTATTTTTGAATGGATTATAGGGAGAAATTATGGAGAATACGAATTATAATAAGTTGTTCGGGAGTTTAATAATATACTCGGTTATCTTTACGTTATTGCCCATTGGATTACTTAGTTTTATTAAAGATAGCAGTATGGTGTTAATAATTACGGCGATAATAGCATTTATACCTATTTATTTTGCCATGGGACATGTGGAATTCATACATCAATTGACTCAAAAGAGAGAACGTGTGAATCCTTTGTTTTTAGTGTTACTTGCTCTTGCGCCTATGGGTTCAAATATAATAGGAGGAGTGGTAGAAGCAGGTATAAAAAGTATTTTAAAACTTTTTGGACTATCGATATTTAATACTGCCGGTGAGATGGCAAGTGAGATTACTTCGGTGCCTACTCTAAGTGTAATACTATACACATGTATCATCGCTCCACTAGTAGAAGAACTTGTTTTCAGAAATTATCTATATAGAAAAATTGAAAAACCAAAGCCATGGGTTGCAGTTGTTACTACGGGGATAGTATTTGCATTTATGCATAATAACTTTGACCAGAGTATTAGTGTAATTCCCACCGGTATATACTTCTCTTATCTGGCGTATAGGTATTCTATATGGGTTCCAATTCTAGCTCACATACTGAATAATACAATTTTTTCATTATCGGCACTTTTAGTCGGCACTGAATATGAATCAGTGGTCACAAATGGAATATTTTGGGTTGGAATTATAGCATCTATAATCGTATTTGTCTCTATATTCAGATATTTTAAACGCACAAGGCATGATGCATTGGGATCTGATGAAGTTATTTATACTAAAAATATTTTCTTTTGGCTACTTATAATAATTTCGGTAGCAATGATGTTTTTAAATGAATTTGCAACCAAACTAGCATAAAAAAGCTACGGCTCAAAAAATGAGTCATAGCTTTTTTAATTACTTATTCTTTTCTAAGTATTTTTCGGGTATCAACCTATTTTGAGTTTTGCTTTCAAATGAATATGCAAGATTAACGAGTTTTTGATCATCACCATGAGTAGATGTGAATGTAACTCCTGTGGGTTCATTGTATTCATTTTGACCAAATGGCACCGCAATCATAGGATAACCGGCAACACAAGGCTGGACCACATTAACATCTCCAATAAAAGCAATGGCATCAAGCTTATTATCTTTAATTATTTTATCGATATACTCACGTGTTTCTTTAACTGTATCGGATACTTTTTTATCCGAATCAGCCTTTGAATCTGCAGCATCTTCAACCAGTCCTTGTCCATATTTTGCTCTTCGTTTCATATCTTTTTCATTGAACTCGACCAGGTCTTCAAGACTTTTTATAGGGGCACTATATTTTTCGGCATAGTTTTTGAAATCTCTTGCAAAGTCATTGGTAAATATGAACTCATTGTCCATTTCTTTTAACTCGACTTCCACCACAACTGCACCAGCATCCTTAAGTGCCTTAACTAGTTTTTCGTTGTCCTTTGGTACGCCTATCCTTGCACCCTCTAGGTTGTTTGTATCTGTATTTAGTTTAATTGTTTTGGAATTATCGTTAATGGTTGCGTTAAAAAGTTCTACTGCATCACTAACATTCTTAGTCATAGGTCCTACTGTGTCCATAGTTGAAGACAGAGGAACGACCCCTTCCGTACTTATAAAGTCCTTAGATGGTTTGAAACCGACTATGGAGTTTATGTTTGCCGGTGATATAATAGATCCTGTAGTCTCTGTTCCAAATGCTGCAGCGCTTAAGTTTGCCGCAACACCAACTGCACTTCCTGAGCTTGATCCGGACGGAGAGATGTTTAGCGGGTCAAATGGATTGTGAGTTTGACCTAGTTTAGAACTGTAACCACTTGGCATACCAAAATCCATATAATTTGCTAGTTCTGAAAGATTTGCTTTTCCAAGGATTATCGCATTTTTCTCGCGTAGTTTCTTTACAAATTCTGCATCTACTCTTGGTACAAAATCCTTCATAGCATAAGTACCGGCAGATGTTGGCATATCTGATGTATTGATATTATCTTTAAGTAGTATCGGAATTCCATACATCGCATTGTTAATCTCTTCTCTATTTTTGTCTAATAGTTTTGCTTTTTCTATGGCTTTAGGGTTAATTTCAACTATAGCGTTTAGACCGTTTTTACTCTTGTCGTACTTCATGATTCTGTCGAGATAAAATGCAGTGAGCTCGGTATATGTCAATTCACCATCTGCAATCGACTTTTGAAGTTCAGATATGGATTTCTCCATTATTAATGGGGCTTTAGCACGGATTTCATCCATCTTTAAGCCTTCTAACTGAGTTTCAATTGTTTTTACGACACTGTTTTCATATACTATTCTCTCTTCTTTAGACGTATTCATATCTTGTCCATTTCCTTTACAAGCAACCAATAAGGTTGCGATTATTATGGTAATAAATAGTGTTTTTAGTTTCATGGATTCTCCTTTGTTTTTATCATAGTATACCATTTTAATTGCGTATAAAATATGGAGATTAACTTACAATTTAATAAAAAGGATTTGTTATAGCTTTCTAGGAGTGATAGAATTATACTAATAAAATAAAGAAGGTGATATTATGTGGTTGGTCTTAGCTCTATTATCTGCTGTTTTTGCAGCGGCAACTTCAATACTTGCAAAGGTAGGGATTGAAGGTGTTAACTCAAATTTAGCTACAGCGGTAAGGACGGCAGTAGTTCTTGTTATGGCATGGGCAATAGTTTTTATAACCAATGCTCAGGGTGGATTAACTAGTATAAGTAAGAAATCGTGGTTGTTTTTAGTTCTATCAGGACTTGCAACCGGAGGGTCATGGCTTTGTTATTATAAGGCAATCCAAATTGGGGATGTGTCTAAAGTAGTTCCGGTTGATAAATTAAGTGTTTTCTTTACTCTTGTTCTTGCTTTTCTTTTTTTACATGAACAATTCAGCACAAAGTCCATAATTGGAACTGTTTTAATAGGAGTTGGCACCCTACTTATGGTAATATAAAAGCCTATGACTTTTTTATCAAAGGCTCTTATCTTTTTACGTTTTTTGTGAGATCTTCAGGCTCATTGTCAACGAGTAACTTGCCTTGATAATATAACTCAAGAACTGTACTTACTTTACTTATGTTATCTTTTAGAAGATTTGTATCAGCGTCATCCTGCATATTTATCTTATATAGAACCTCAGTAAAAGGCTGGTCCGGATCTTCGGAATTTTTGTCTATCCTGATTTTTCGAACAATACCGCCACTATCTATGATTGCCTGAGATAGCTCAATTGTTGCATCCGGATTATTTACAAGTTTTGCAGTAATAGTCTTGGACCTTAATTCCATTAATAACAGTTCAATTCTCGATAATAGGAAAAGTGTCACTAATACTATTACAACTGAAATTATAGATGCATAATAAAATCCTGCACCGACAGCGAGGCCTATTCCTGCATTAGCCCAAAGGGTAGCGGCTGTTGTAAGTCCTTTAATCGAACTTCCGGTTCTTATGATTGTACCGGCCCCAAGAAAACCTATACCGCTGACAACCTGTGCAGCTAGACGAGTAGGATCATTACCGCCTGTTTGCTCATGTATGTCTATGCCAACTATCATTATTAAAGTCGAAATCAAACTAACGAGTATATGAGTTCTAAGTCCGGCAGGTCTATTGTGGTATTCTCTTTCTATTCCTATCAGTCCACCTAAAATTGTGGATAATAAAAGTCTTATTAGTATTTCATTATTATGAATCGTCATAATTAGTCTCCTAGAGTTTAAAAAATAATTACTTATGCTTATAAGCATAAAGGATTACTTGTTTTTGGTCAAGCTATATTAGTCAAGTATAGTGTGCGTTATCTGTTGAATTAGAATATACTTTACAGATTTTATATAACATGCTACAATACATATGAATGAATGGTCATATGAACATATGGAGGTTATTATGAATAAAACAGATCTTTGCGATATTACGATTATACATGAAGACACTATAGATAAAGTCAGCAGAAGCATGCCAAAAGATGCTTATTTGGCGGAGCTAGCAGATTTTTACAAAGTATTTGGAGACTACACCAGAACAAGAATTCTTTTTGCACTATCCAATTCTGAAATGTGCGTTTGCGATATTGCCGTGCTACTGGACATGACTCAGTCAGCGATTTCACATCAGCTAAGAGTCTTAAAGTCATCAAGACTAGTTAAAAATAGAAGAGAAGGTAAAGTAGTTTATTACTCTCTTGATGATGAACATATTAAAAAAATCCTTCAAATGGGTCTTGAGCATGTTATGGAGGAAGCAAGATGAGCGTAAATTCATATAGATTAAAGATTGAAAATTTAGACTGTGCAAATTGTGCTTCCAAAATAGAAAGTGCTATTCAGAGCATAGAAGGTGTTTACGAACCAAGCTTGAATTTTGCTACCAAGACATTATATTTAAAAATGGAAGATTCTCTATACGAGAATTCACTAGAGAAGATTAACAAAACCATAGATGATATTGAGCCTGGAGCTTTTATTGAGATTCCAGATACACCTATGGAATACAGATTAAAAATTGAAAATCTTGGTTGTGCAAGTTGTGCTATGAAAATAGAAGAAGCGATAAAAAATATTGATGGAATAGAAGATGCCAGCATAAACTTTGCCAACAGGACGCTTTTTTTAAAAATGGATTCGGATGAATATAATAGAAAAATAGATATTATAGCAAAAAAATTCGATGAAATAGAACCGGGTGCAAAACTATTAATTGGGGAAGCAGCAGATAAGAATGAAAATAAAAACCTTGCTCTAATTAAATTACTAGTACCCATAGCTCTGTTTTTCATGTCTTTTGCCATAAAAAACGAGATAATAAAGGATATAGTTTTAATAACAGCTTATATAGGTGCAGGTTATGAAGTTGTGCTAAAGGCATTTAAAAATATATTCAGAAGAGAACTCTTTGATGAGAACTTTTTAATGACTATTGCAAGCCTTGGTGCGATACTCATCGGAGAGTTTG
>JAEZWM010000013.1 GCA_023443025.1 Bacillota bacterium | reverse complement strand
GAACTGGTGCTAGGACCATTCCAAGGGCTTCCTGCTTGCAATAGAATAGCAGTAGGTAAAGGTGTATGTGGCACAGCAGTATCAACCAAAAGCTCTCAACTTGTACCAAATGTTGAGGAGTTTCCAGGTCATATTGCATGCGATTCGGCATCGAAATCAGAACTTGTAATACCTATAATTATAGATGATAAGGTTTTAGGAGTCTTGGACTTGGATAGTCCAAGTACAAATAGATTTACCGAAGAAGATCAAAGAGAACTCGAAGAGATCATCTCAATGATAGCAAGTTTTATTGTATAATTAGTGGGTACGTTGAAATTACTTTAACTATTTGACATCATGTTACAATAAATATATAATAAAATATGCGTTGAAGGGAAGAGTAGATTTATTTAAATCACTAGAGAGGTGACGGATGGTGCAAGTCATCGGTTTAAATATTTTGAAGATCACCCCGGAGCTCAGTGGGATTAAAACCACTGCGATTTATGCCCGTTAAGCATTTTAAAGAGGCAGCTATGCTGCAACAATGGTGGTACCGCGATTATATCGTCCCTTGATTAAGGGACGTTTTTTATTTTAAAAAAGGGTGGGGAAATGACACAATTTAAAGACTTATCAAAATTACCGGTCAGAGACCGAGAAATGGGTACATCAAAGTACTGGGAGGAGATTGACCTTCTACATAGGTCAGTAGAGGAAAGACCAGCGGATAGAAACTATGTCTTTTACGATGGACCTCCAACTGCAAATGGAACACCTGGGATACATCACGTTATCTCTAGAACTCTTAAAGATTTAACTTGTAGATACAAAACTATGAAAGGTTACAGAGTTAAGAGAAAAGCCGGATGGGATACTCATGGTCTTCCTGTTGAAATTGAAGTAGAGAAAAAACTAGGCCTTAAGAGCAAAAAAGAAATAGAGGATTATGGAGTTGAAAAGTTCAATTTAGAATGTAAAAACTCCGTATTTAAATACGAGAAATTATGGCGTGAAATGTCAGAGAGAATGGCTTTCTTAGCCGATATGGACGATCCATATGTAACTCTTGAAAACGACTATATAGAATCTGTATGGTGGCTACTTGACAATATGTTTAAAAAAGGACTTATCTACGAAGGAGCCAAAATACTTCCATACTGTCCAAGATGTGGAACAGGTCTAGCTTCTCACGAAGTAGCTCAAGGCTATGAAATGATAAAAACTGAAACAGTATATGTTAAGTTTAAACTTGTAGGTAGGGACGAGTACTTCTTAGCATGGACGACGACTCCATGGACACTTCCGTCAAATGTGGCCCTTACAGTACATCCTGATGTAGATTATGTGAAGGTTAAATATGATGGTGAAGTATACTATTTAGCTGAAAAACTACTGGATGAAGTTCTAGGCGAAGGGTATGAAGTTCTAGAAAAATTCAAAGGTTCTGATTTAGAGCATATTGAATACGAACAATTACTTCCTTTCTTTGAAGTAAATAAAAAAGCATTTATTGTAACTCTTGCTGACTATGTAACCATTGATGACGGTACCGGAATAGTTCACTCGGCACCGGCTTTTGGTGAGGATGACTATCAAACCGGTAGAAAATACGACCTGCCTATGATAAATCCGGTAAACGACGAAGGAAAATTTGTTGGATCACCTTGGGATAATATGTTTGTTATGGACGCAGATCCTGAGATAATCCAATATCTAAGAGAAAATAATAAGTTACTTAGAAAGCAAAGGGTTGAGCATAACTATCCACACTGCTGGAGATGTCATACACCTCTTATCTACTATTCAAAACCATCATGGTATATAGAAGTTACTAAACTTAAAGAGCAGCTTATAGAAAACAATAATGGAGTTAACTGGTATCCGGACTTTATAGGAGAAAAGAGATTTGGAAACTGGTTAGAAAATCTAAATGACTGGGCAATTTCCAGATCAAGATACTGGGGGACGCCATTCCCAATTTGGAAATGCGAGGAATGTGATGAAATTACAAGCATAGGTTCAAGAGCCGAGCTTGTGGAAAGAGCAATAGAAGATATAGATGAGTCTATTGAGCTTCACAGACCTTATGTGGATGATGTTCATTTAAAATGCTCTTGCGGTGGTAGGATGACAAGAGAAGAAGATGTTATCGACGTATGGTTTGACTCCGGAGCAATGCCGTTTGCTCAGCATCATTATCCATTTGAAAATAAGGAAAACTTTGATGAGCTTTATCCTGCGGACTTTATTAATGAGGGAATAGACCAAACGAGAGGTTGGTTCTATTCATTACTTGCAATTTCAACCCTTACTACCGGAAAAGCTCCATATAAAAATGTACTTGTAAATGACCTAATCTTGGACAAAGAAGGTAAGAAAATGTCCAAGTCCAGAGGAAATACTCTTAACCCAATTGAACTTTTTGATGAGTATGGAGCGGATGTAGTTAGATTTTATTCTGTAGCTGTCTCACCTCCATGGGTACCAACGAAGTTTGACGTGGATGGACTTAGAGAAGCGGAGAGTAAATTCTTTAGGTCACTTAGAAATGTTTATAATTTCTTCCAGCTTTATGCAAATACAGATGGCATAGATCCAAGATCTTATGATATAAAAATAGAAGACAGAGCTGAAATTGACAGATGGATAATCTCAAAATTCAATACATTGGTTGAAGCATACCATAGCGATATGGACATCTTTGAATACACAAAAGTCATAAGATCGGTATCCGATTTTGTAATAGAAGATTTATCTAACTGGTATATCCGAAGAAATAGAAGAAGATTCTGGAGTACCGAAATGGATGATGATAAAAAAGCGGTATATGCTACCTGTTATGAAATACTTGTGGGTGTTGTTAAGCTAATGGCTCCATTTACTCCATTTATAACAGAAGAGCTATATGATAATCTTGTAGGCGGAGAATCCGTTCATTTAGAAATGCTTCCTGAAGCAGATCCTAAACTGATTGACTCTAAACTTGAAGAAAAGATGGAAGTTGTAAGAAAACTTGTAACACTTGGAAGAGCATCAAGGGAAGCAGTTCAAATAAAGGTTAGACAACCGCTTAAGGAGCTTGTTGTAGACGGAAAATATGAAGAATTGATTTCTGATTTAGTTCCGCTTATCAAAGAAGAGCTCAATGTTAAAAATGTTGTATTTGCTAAAGATTTATCCGAATTTATGAACTATGCCTTAAAGCCAAACTTTAAGGTTGCAGGTAGAATACTAGGTAAAAATATTAAAGCATTCGGAGAATATTTAAATAATTCCGATCCTCTGGAAATAATTTCTAAAGCAGAAAGTGGAGAGCTAAGTATAGAGCTAAATGGTGAAACAATTGATATACCAAAGGACTACTTAGATATAAGGGTTAGTGCTAAAGAAGGCTTTGATGTTGTTATGGAAGGAAATGTCTTTGTAATCCTAGATACTACCTTAACTGAAGATTTAATAAAAGAAGGCTATGCGAGAGAGTTTATTTCAAAAATTCAGCAGCTTAGAAAATCAAATGACTTCGATGTAATGGACAATATAAATGTAAGTTACACCGCAGATGATGAAGTAAAAGCGGCTATTGACAGTCATATGGACTTCATTAAAGATGAAGTACTGGCGTTAAGTATAGAGCATTTAGATGATTTAGACTCTGAAGATATAGATCTAAACGGTAAATCAGTCAAAATAAAAACTGATAAAGCATAAATTATAATTTGAACTAAAGAGTAAAGTCGAGTAAGAGGTATATTAATTAGTTAAATCAGTACCGAATATATCCGGCTTATGCATATGCTAAGAAGTACTTGGAAATCTTTATAGAAGTTTATTAAAAATTGAGCCGAAAGGCTCTTTTTTTAACTTATAATTATCCTACTTAAAGCTCTTTAGATATGATAGAATTAAGATGATTGTATTTAAAGAACTCGTGGAGGTAAATATGGAGACGAAAATTAAGAATTTATTGCCAAATCAAGGCAATCAACATATAGTTGGATTTGTTTCGGATCTTAAAGAAGGTACAACAGCAAATGGAGAGAGTTTTATATCACTTAAAATCTATGATGCTGAAAGTAAGATAGAAGTAAAAATATGGAAGACAAATCTTTCAGAGCTAAAGGCGCTAGAAATTGATAACGGCTCTTTTGTAGTTGCTAGAGGTGCCGGACAAACTTACAAAGGGAATATACAATTTGTTATAGATAAAACCGACAAGCCACTTATAAGAAAAGTTAAAGATGGAGAATTTAATATTTCCGAATATATGCCTACTGCACCTATTGACTACGATGATATTAAGACTTATTTAAAAAATGGTATTATGCAGATAGTTGATTCAGAACTTAAACGTTTTGTTTTGGAAATATTTGACGATTATGGTGATAAACTTATATCTTATCCGGCGTCTTTAAATGTACATCATGAATACTTAAATGGTTTAGGATATCATCTATACAGAATGCTTTCTTCTGCACTTGCCCTTAAGTCAGTATACGTAAACCATGTTAATTTTGATTATGTGATAGCAGGAGTAATCCTTCATGATATAGGCAAAGTTGAATGTTACGAGGTAAGTGATTCCGGACTACCTATGGATTATACTTTAGAAAATAATCTCATAGGTCATATAAGTATTGGTTTACTAATGCTTGAGAATTATGAACTCTCCAAGGAAAAGAAAAACCTAATAAGACATCTCCTTCTTTCACATCATGGAAGACCCGAATTCGGTGCAGTTGTAACTCCGATGTTTATTGAAGCTGAACTACTTCATCTGATAGACATGATCGATGCCAAAGTGACTATAATGGAAACTGAGATAGATAAGCTTGAGCCTGGTGAAGTAAGCGATAGAATATGGTCACTAGATAGAACAAAACTGTATAGATTTGAATAAATAAAAGAGGTTCAGAATTTTCTGAACCTCAGATTTTATCTAATTCTAACGTCCCACTGCATGATAGCATTCAGATGGACTAGATCATATTCTATAGAGCCATTTACAGCTTTGTTTTCTAAATACTCAATAGCTGATGCTTTATCATCTATCTTTAAGTCATTAACAAATGCTTCAAATTCAGATTCTTTAAGACTAGAATTTGTAACTCTTCTATCGTATTTAATTTCAGGCAAATACCCGACATCCCAAAGAGTATTGAAGGCTGCTATAATCTTGTCCCGCATCATTACTGATCTTTCAGGCTTACCAAACTTTTCCAATAGTTCATTTTTTAAACTGTTTTCCCTGATTACATGTTGACTAAGATAACATAGCTGTTTAGAAGCTTGTGTCATTTTCATAACAGACTCGCTACTATGGATTGCGGGTGAGAAGTTGGCAAAAACCAAATCAAAATTTTTATTCCAGCCTAATTCGTCCAGGTCAGCATCTTCCCAGCTTAGCAAGCATACTGTGACATTGTCAGCTCCGGCATTCTTTGCGTTTTCATTCGCGATTTTTACCATTTTATCTGCTATGTCAATCCCTATAACTTCGCTGGCATATTCAGAGAATTCAATAGTATGTCTCCCGTCAGCTGAGCCTATATCCAATATTTTAAGCTCATCACCATCAAGTTGATCTACTATTCCTTTATTATCTGCATAGTGTTCCTCGTCATCTTCCTTATCATTAAAAGCATCAGCCCGACTATTCCATGTGTTTTTTACTTCTACACTATCATAATCAATTTTATCCCAAAGTTCTGCTATATAATTTTTCACGATTACCTCCGTATAATATACTATATTTATCTATACCCATTTTTAACAAAGTTATAGATATTGGGAAATTGTTGAAAGTAAATCATATAATCCACATAATTTATGGAAAACTGTAGTATACTATTAATATAAAATAATATTTTATTTAAGGGGGAATCATATGCAGGTTGAATTAATGAATATGTGCATGATTCACAATGTTATAGAAGATAAAGTAGTGGTACTTGACAAGGTTGTCAAAGAAGGATGGGAAGGACTCACTTTTCCCGGAGGACATGTTGAGAGCTTTGAGTCATTGACAGACTCTGTCATAAGGGAAGTTTATGAAGAGACAGGTCTTAGAATAATCAATCCGAAGCTAAGAGGATTTGTACACTGGATAAATACTTCTAACAACAAAAAGCAAATTGGCATTCTCTATTATGCAGATGAATATACTGGAGAATTGATAGACTCAACTCATGAAGGCAAAGTTTACTGGATGGACTTAAACGAGTTTTTAAATAATAAAAACAAATCTATGTCAATGGATGACTGTATGCAAGTTTTTCTAAATAAAAATATTATGGAGGCTTTGAGTACTTGGGATGGAAGTAAGTTATCACCATTTAAGTACTATTAATTTATGATACTAAAAGTAGATGATTACGAACTAAAGGTTATCCCGGACACCGATGCTACTATGCTTTATACAATAATGCAGGAAAATGCAGAGTACTTAAGTGAATATCTGGATTTTATAAAAGATATAACACTCGAAGCAGAAAAGATGGCAATAAAGACTTGGCAAAATATGTTTTTAAATGGACTTGGTTATGAAGCGGGCATATACATCAATGATAAACTGATAGGTATGTGCGGAATAAGAATCAATAAAACAGACGACAGAGGTGAAATTGGCTATTGGCTTGCTAAAGAGTATACCGGAAAGGGAATTATGACTAGAATAGTACTAGAGGTCATTAACTCCGGGTTTAAAGTATATGGCTTAAATAAGATAACTATTAAGTGTGTGGATACAAATTATAAATCTCAAGCCATACCTAAAAGGTTGGGATTTAAATTTGATGGTATACAGAGACAACATCAAAAACTAAGAGGAGAATACAGAGATTTATATGTATTTTCGATGCTTAGAAGTGAATGGAATGTGTTTTTTAATAATTAATAATGAAAGGGATGAGTATGGAAACTTTATATAGTGAAGTAAAAGAGGTTATAGAAAATAGTGATAATATAGTGTTTTTTGGTGGTGCGGGTGTGTCTACTGCATCTAATATACCTGACTTTAGGTCAAGTACGGGACTTTACAATTCTGAAACCGGGCAGCACTATACACCCGAATATATGCTTAGTCACAGCTTTTTTAGGGACCATCCTAATGAATTTGCTCAGTACTATAAGAAGAATTTAATATATCCGGACGCAAAACCGAACAAAGCCCACATAGCACTCGCCAAGCTGGAAGAGAGGGGTAAATTAAAAGCTGTTATCACGCAGAATATCGATGGACTTCATCAGAAAGCGGGATCGAAGAATGTACTTGAAATCCATGGTAACTTAACTGATTACTATTGTGTAAAATGTAAAAAGGCATACGATTTAGACTATGTACTTAAAAAAGAAGGTATAGATTATTGTGAGAACTGCGGAGGGATTGTAAGACCTGATGTAGTTCTATATGAAGAGCAGCTCAACTATGATGTGTTTGATAAGGCCATAGAAGCCATCTCAAATGCCGATGTATTCATAGTTGGTGGAACATCCCTGGTTGTATATCCGGCAGCAGGGTTACTAAGATACTACAATGGAAATAAATTGATACTCATGAACATGGAGCCAACAACGCAGGATAGATTGGCGAATTATGTGCTTCACGGTGATATATCAAAAATACTAGGAGAAATGTTTTGTTAAATAATTTAAAATATAAATTCGCAGAATTTATGCGTGGAAGATATGGGATTGATGCATTTGGAAGAAGACTTCAAATATACTTTATAGCAGGTTTAATACTGACGATAGTCTTAAGAGCGTTAAATTTACCCGGAAGTGGATTTACCAGTTTTATAACTCTATTAATAGTTATATTTACTAATATGAGAGTGTACTCAAAGGATATCAGCAAGATGAGAAGGCAGCAAGAAGCATATTTTGAGTTTGAAAGAAAGATGACAGCACCGTTTAAAAGACTCAAAAGAAGTTTATTTGGTACAAAAGAATCGATTTATGTATCTTGTCCAAACTGCAAAGAAGAACTAAGATTACCAAGAGGCAAAGGCAAAATCAAAGTAACTTGTCCAAAGTGTAAACATGTCTTTATCAAAAGAACCTAAACTATTATCCCTGTCACAAATTCTTAAGACATACGTCTTATAGACAGAAGACCTAAGAGGTCAAAGGAGGGATACAAATGAAAAAAAGAAAATTTTCAATAATTTCATTGGTTTTATCTGTGATAATGGTAGGACTAATGATTGTGGGGTGTACGCCGGTGAATGGAGATCAAAAGAATAATACGGAAAACACAGAAACTGCAAAAGTAGCTGAGGCACAACCGGATATAAAAGTAGAAAAGACAGATACAAAAAGTCACCTAACCGTTCTTGGTGAGAGTACAAAGTCAATAAAGCCTACGATAGCATTTCTTGATATTGGAGTTACAACCAATGCTGCTGATTTAAAAGATGCTCAAACCGATAATAACAGCAAGATGAATGCAGTGATAAATGCAATTAAAGAAAACGGAATACCCGAGGAAGATATTAAAACATCTAACTACAGTATGTACCCTCAATATGATCCTGAGACTTATTCTAAAGTTATAGCATACAATGTAATGCATACCATTAATGTAACTGTTAGAGATATGGAAAAAGCAGGTCAGATTATGGACATAGCAGTAGATAACGGGGCTAATAGCTCTCACAATATGAGCTTTGGTATTACAGATGAAGAAAGAGAGAACTTGTATGTTGAAGCTATGAAAGCTGCTATAGAAACGGGAAGATTAAAAGCAAATTCGCTTGCAGAAGGAATGGGAGTTTCACTAAAAGGTCCTGTAGAGGTTATAGAAGGTGCCAAAGTAAATACAATGACTCCAAGATATGATATGGAAATGAAAGCTGAAGAAGCAACCACTTTTATGCCTGGTGAATTAAAGGTAAATGCAACTGTAACATTGATTTATGAATATTAAAACATGGCCGCCGCTTGGCGGCTTTTTTCTGAATCTAAATAACAAAGTCTTATTTCAATTTTTTAAATTACATAAAATAATATGATATAATTATTATTAAGAAATTATATTAGGAGCTAAAATGTTGACCAAAGTTGTAGAGCCAAGTGATTTAAAAATCAATCAAATTAATGAAATGTACGAACTAATGAGTGAGTCGTATGATAATCTAAACTACAAAAAGTTCTTAACTGATTTGAGGGAAAAGGATCATGTTATACTACTGTATGACGATGAAGTTATCTACGGTTTTTCAACATATAAAATTGTCACCCTGGATTATTATGGGGAGTCTATAAGCGGCATATTTTCCGGAGACACTATTGTTCATAGCTCACAGGCAATGTCACTTGGACTTCAGAGAACTTTTTCTAAAGTTGTCAAAAAGTACATGGATGAACTGGGAAGCATCTACTGGTTTTTGGTTTGTAAAGGCCATAAAACATATAGATATCTTTCTTTGTATACTTCTGAATACTATCCAAATTTCAATAAGGATACTCCATCTAAAGAACGTGAGATTATGAATCTATATGCAGAAAAGCTATATGGAGACGCTTATGACAGAAAGCTTGGTATTATAAAAAATACAGGATCAAATGACTTTGTAAAATCAGGGGTTTCAGATGCAGATGAAAAAGCTCTTAGAAAGAAAGAGGCTCAATTTTTTATTGAGAAGAATCCGGGTTATGTGAATGGCGATGAATTGGTTTGTATAGCAGAATTTAAACCTGAAAATATGAGAACAGCATTCTATAAAATGGTTGATAGTGATGATTGAGCATTTATTAATTAAACAAAGTGTGAAGAGATCATATAAGAATTTTATTGAAATAGATAATTTTATGGATGTGCAAAAATCTAAACTTCTATCCATTTTAAATGCAAATAAAGATACTAAAGTAGGTAAAAAATACGGGTTTAGAGATATTAGGAGCATATCGGAGTTTATAAATAACGTACCCATAGGAGATTACGAAACACATGAAAACTGGATTTTAGATCAGTTTAATACTGGAGAACATATACATCTGCAAGATAAGATTCTCCTATATGAAAAATCCAGCGGGTCTACCAGTCCAAGCAAGTTCATTCCTTATACTGCTGCATTAAAAAGCGAATTTATGAATGGAGTTGAAGCTTGGCTATACGACCTTTATGAAAACTTTCCGGAGATAAAAAAAGGAACTCATTATTGGTCGATATCACCGATTGTGGAGTCTGAAAAGTATAGCCCCATGGGAGTTCCAATCGGCTTTGAAGAAGAAAGCGGATATTTTAATGCACTTCAGGGAAGGTTATTATCCAAGGTTTTTGCAGTTCCAAATAGCGTTAAACACTCAAGTCCTGAAGACTTTATATTTCTAACTCTTTATCATTTGCTAAACAAAGAGAATCTTAGTTTTATTTCTATCTGGAATCCGTCCTTCTTAACTAGACTACTGGATTCGTTACATGATTTGAAAACTGAACTTATAGATGCCTTAAGTATAGGACATACAAAGCAAAATAATAATTTTAATTTCAAAATAAATGGCTACACTAAAAAAAGAGCTGAACTACTTAAGAATTTTGATGGCGTGAATTATTCTATACTCTGGCCTAAACTTAGGCTTATTAGTTGCTGGAATGACGGATTTTCTAAGGATTTGGCAGATGAGTTAAATGAATATTTCCCAAATGTTGAGTTTCAGGGCAAGGGACTGCTTGCAACAGAGGGAATCATATCTTTCCCGCTTGTGGGTATAGGTAAAGTAGTAGCTTATAATTCACATTTTTTTGAGTTTTATAATATAAAAACAGGTAGAGTTCACTTTCTTGATGACTTGGAAGCAGGAAGTATCTACTCTGTTATTATGACTACATCGGGAGGACTTTATAGATACAGAATTTATGATTTAATAGAAGTTACCGGACATTATAAAGGCTTACCGATAATAGATTTTGTTGGTAAAGAAGGTCATATTAGCGACTATTATGGAGAAAAGCTAAACGAAATCCACGTAGGGAATATGATTAAGCGATTGGGTTTTGAAGGTTTTGCTGTACTTGCACCGGTTGGAGAAGATCCAATATCATACTGTTTATTTTTGGAAAATAAGCCTGATAATCCGGAAGAAATTGAATCGAAAGCCGATAGTATACTTAGAGAGAACTTTCATTATTCCTATGCAAGGGATCTTGGTCAGATAGAAAAAATTAGGATTTTCAAGATTGAGTCTAATCCTTGGGAAACTTATTATAAACATAGATCAAAAAAAGTAAAATTAGGGGATATCAAATTCAGCCCATTATATAAAGAGAAAGGACTGGAAGTAGTCTTTAATGGCTACTTTATTTAATTATGAAAATAGCAATTACATCACCCGCCGGTGCGATGCACAGATACAGTGGGAGTTTTAAAAAAGCAATTCATTATGCTCCGCTAACAATGACAACATTGGCAGGTCTTTTGAGTAGATATGGTGAAGACGATGTTAAAATATACGATGAAACAATCGAAATAATCCCGAGCGATTTAGATGCGGACATAGTATTTATGACCGCAATAACAGGGACCGCACCTAGAGTTTATACCTATGCTGAAAAGTATCGTAGTGAAGGTAAAAAAGTTATACTCGGAGGAGTTCATCCTACACTACTGCCTAAAGAAGCTAAACAATATGCAGATTCAGTTATAACAGGATTTGCTGAGGGAGCAATCGGAGAACTTGTACAGGACTTAAGAAACGATAATCTTAAGCCGTTTTATCATGGAAAGCTTAATGATAATGAGTCGTTTGGACCTGTTATGAGAAAATTAATACAAAAGGGTAAATACATCACTTCATCTTCACTTGAAGCAAGTAGAGGATGCAGCAATGAATGTACATTTTGTGCCGTAAATGCTCTATACAGCAAAAATGTTTACAAAAAACCCATTAGAGAAATTATAAAGGAAATAGAGGAGATAGATACTAAAACTCTTCTTTTTGTCGATGTTAACTTAATTGCACACAGAGACTTTGCAATGGAGCTTTTCAAAGCACTTATACCTCTTAAAAAATGGTGGTTTGGGCTTACAACTGCAGATGTAGTAAATGACGAAGAACTATTTAATACGATGGTTAAAAGTGGATGCAAAGGTTTATTGATAGGATTCGAATCAGTTGCAGCACCTTCGTTGGGCGCGATGAATAAGTACAGAAATGAAAATGTAGATTATTCAGAGATGATGAAAAAAATGCATGATGCAGGGATTATGATAAATGGTACATTTTGTTTTGGTACAGATGAAGACGATCCGGATATCTTTGATAGAACAGTAGAAATGGTAGAGAAGCTAAAGATAGATCTACCGAGATATTCAGTATTAACACCTTTTCCAAAGACAGCGTTATATAGACAACTTGATGCGGAAAACCGAATTTTTGATAGACATTGGGCAATGTACGATGTGGAACATGTAGTTTTTAAACCAAAGAATATGACTGTAAAAGAACTCAATGATGGATTGATAAGAGCTTGGAGGGACACCTATAGCCTAAGTCATATAAAAAATAGGATACTTAGACCACATTTGGGATTTCCACTTTCTATTATGACTAATCTTGCTTATAGACATTATGCAGATAAACTTGAGGAATTCACAAGAGAAAAAATGATAGATGTCAGCGATATATTATGATCAAAAACAAAAACTATAAGTTTACAATAGATAAAAGTAAAATTAAAATGCTGTTTTTACAGCTTTCAATAGGTGGCGCTATCCGTAGTGATTCAATGGAGCCACTTGTTTTTTCTATTTTAAAATCGATGACACCTCAATTTATAGAGGTTGATTTTAAAGATGAGTGCATTGGTGATAGCTATGATATTAAGAACTATGACTGGATAATTATGACTGCTACCAGCTTCACGATCAGAAGGGCATATAAAGTAGCTAAGCAGGCTAAAAAATATGGTGTGAAAACAGCAATTGGGGGTTTTCACGTAAGCGCAATGCCTACCGAAGCTATGGAGTATACCGATGTCGTCTTTGTCGGAGATGCTGAAGATACCTGGCCGGAATTTTTAAAGGATTTAGAATCCGGTGTTCATCAACAAAGTTATACAAGTGAGTTTGGAGAATTCACCGGTATTACTTATGATACTTCAATTTTTAAAGATAAAAAATACCCCATGCTTAAATCAGTACAAGTGAGTCGAGGATGCAAATATAATTGTGAATTTTGTTCGATAGGGGCAATGTACAGAGGGTACAGGTACAGACCGGTAGACGAGATAATCGAAGAAATAAAGACTAGAGATCTAAAACTTATATTTTTTGCGGATGATAACCTATACAGTTCAAGAGATGAATTTCTAAAACTAATTAAAACTCTTGCACCTTTAAAAGTTAAATGGGCAGCTCAAGTTAGTATTGATATTGCAGACGATGATGAAGTCATGAGTTTACTTGCTGATTCCGGCTGTATTGTTTTGTTAATCGGTTTTGAAAGTCTAAGGCAGGCCAATTTAAAAAAGATGAGAAAAGGTGCGAACTTAGAGAGTTCATATGATAACAAGATTTCCAAAATATACAGCTATGGTATCGCTATATATGCAACCTTTGTGATCGGATATGACCATGATGATATGCAAAGTATTCATGAGATTGAAGAATTCTGTAAAAGGCATTCCTTCTTTTTAGCGAATTTCAACCCAATTATGGCCATGCCGGGTACACCACTATACGAAAGACTTGAGAACGAAGGTAGACTTATAAAACCAAAATGGTGGCTGGATTCCGAGTATAGATATGGACAGAGCATGGTTAGACTAAAGAATATGAATGAAGATGAGCTTGAAAAGGGAGCATACTATTTAAGGTCAAAATTTTATTCGCTAAGCTCGATTCTGCGTAGGCTTAGATTAAAAGCCAATAGAGAAAATACACTTACATTTCTCTTAACGAATCTAGTTTCTAGAAAAGAGATTCATAGAAAGCAAGGTACAAGACTATGAAACTAACACTTATAAAACCAAATATGGGTAGGATGATGACTGGCAGTTATGTAGATGAAGGTAGAATGGAACCTCTTCAAATCGGAATCTTAGCAGCTCTTACTCCGGGGGACGTTGAAATAGCTTTTTATGATGATAGATGCGAGGAGATCGATTATGATGCTAAAACTGACCTTGTTGCACTAACAGTTGAGACCTTTACAGCTAAAAGAAGCTATGAGATAAGTTCTGAGTTTAGAAAAAGAGGTGTCAAGGTGGTGATGGGGGGTATGCATCCCACGCTACTACCAGGTGAAGTTTCTATGCATGCTGATTCAGTCGTAATTGGTGATGCTGAAAATATTTGGAGTAATTTAATAGAAGACGCAAGAAGAGGGCATCTAAGGTCTAGATACATTGGATATACTGACAAAGTACAAAGAGGGGTATTTCCCACAAGGGATATATTTAAAAACAAAGGGTATCTTAATCTTTCGCTGATGCAGTTTAGTAGGGGCTGTGGAGGTAGATGCAGATTTTGTGCAAGTTCTGTTTTTTTCTCAGGTAAGCACTACTGCCGGGATGTAGAGGATGTAGTAGACGAAATAAAAACTCAAGGCTTAAAAAGAGTGTTTTTTGTAGATGACAATCTTATCTATAATCACGAAAAGGCCAAGGCTCTTTTTAAAGCGTTGATACCTCTTAAGATAAAATGGGTTTCTCAAGCATCTCTATCTATGCTGGATGATCCTGAGCTTATGGAACTGATGATGAACAGTGGTTGTTTAGGCAATGTAATTGGCTTTGAGTCCATAAATCCAAACTCACTTTATGAAATGGATAAGTCGAGCAATATGAAGAGCGATCCTCATTACAAAAGAGCAATTGAAATGCTTAGGCACTATGGTCATCAAACATGGGCAGCTTTCACGATAGGACATGATAATGATACGGTTGATTCAATTGATGCTACGCTTGATTTTGCAATTAAAAACAAGTTTGCATTTGCAGCGTTCAATGTGTTAATGCCTTATCCTTCTACAGGACTTTATGAAAAACTCGAATCGGAAAACAGATTACTATATGATGGAAAATGGTGGATTCATGATGATTTTAGATTTAATCATGCACCGTACAAACCTAAAAATATGACTACAGATGAATTAACTGATTTGGGATTTAAATGCCGAAAAGAGTTTAACTCACCTAAATCAATTTTTTCAAGAGCCTTGGATTTAAAGACCAATATGAGAAGTCTTTATAGACTTGGTGTATACATGGCTTATAATCCTCTTTTTAGAAAAGAAGTTTATAAAAAGCAGGGGATGATCCTTGGAGGAAATCAATGAAACTAACACTTATACTACCAGCTATAGGTAAAAAAAGCGGAGAACCATATATAAAGACTTGGAGGCTCATGGAGCCTCTAACGATAAGTACACTTGCTGCGATGATTCCGGATGATGTACAGCTTAGATTTTTTGATGATAGGATAGAACTTATAGACTATGATGAATCAACCGATGCTGTTTTTATTCCGGTAGAGATGTACACAGCAAAAAGAGCTTATAAGATTGGTGCTAAATTTAGAGAGAGAGGTATACCCGTCATATACGGAGGGTATCATCCTACCTTGATGACCACTGAATCACTTAAATATGGTGATTCCGTAGTGGTCGGAAATGCAGAAAATGTTATAGTTGATCTTATAAACGATTTAAAAAACAAATCTCTAAAACAAATCTATTGTGGTGAAAATGGTTTTAAAAGTGGGCAAATACCCGATAGGAGTATCTATGGGAAAAGAAAATATTCACCACTTGCACTTATTGAAACCGGAAGAGGATGTGTTTTTAATTGTGAGTTTTGTACAATCACATCTGCATACGACAGAAAATATCACAGAAGAGAGATTAGTGATATTGTAGAAGATATAAAAAGTAGTGGCAAAAAATATATATTTTTTGTGGATGATAATATAGTCGCTGATGAAGATTATGCAATTGAGCTTTTTAAAGCACTCGCTCCGCTCAAGATAAGATGGTCCGGGCAAGGGTCACTAACCATGGCAAGAAACGATGAGTTATTAAAATGGATGAAAAAAAGCGGCTGCATGGTAGTGTTAATTGGATATGAATCTATGAATCCACAGATTCTAAAACAGATGAATAAAGGGTGGGCTTATCAATCGGATGAAAGAGGTGCCTTAACAGAAAAAATACATTCCTACGGGATTGGAATATATGCTACATTTGTATTTGGATATGATTATGAAACAAATAGAGACTATGAAGATGCACTTGAATTTGCCATGAAGCATGATTTTTTCTTTGTTGCTTTTAACCACTTGTTACCTTTTCCCGGAACGAAACTAAATGATAGGCTGGTGGCTGAAAATAGATTAGTTCATAATGAGTGGTGGCTTCAAGATGGCTACAAGTATGGCGATATACCTTATAGCGTAATAGGAGAGATGGAGGGAAAGATTTCTGAAAAATGCAGAGAGATTCGACACAGATATTTTAGCCTAAAGAGACTACCGGGTAGAGCTCTTAATGCAATTAAAAGATATAGGGATTTAATAAGTGTATTTGTATTTATTTCGCAAAACTTCAATCTTAAACAGGAGATAGACGGGAAATTAGAACTGCCAATTGGAGAGGGTTTAGATGAATATCCGAAATGATGAATTTGAATTTTATCCTGCTACACAAAGTGATAATGCTGAAATAGATAAACTTCTTAGAAATCCAGATTTTGAAGGTGATTTACAGCTGCTTTACACAAGAGGAACGGATCCTGTTGCTTCATTTGAAAATGATGGAGATAAAACCCTCGTACTTTGTGGGAGACATAAAAAATCCGGTGAACTAGCAGGTTTTGGTGTATGCAATATAAAAAAGATGTACATTGATGGAAAGATAGAAGATGTGGCATACCTTAGCGGTCTTAGGGTGCATCCTGATTTTAGAAGAAAAACACTTAGACTACTAGATGCCTATGCACTTACAATGGAGTGGATATCAAAAAATAATGTAAAGTATATTATAACAACTATACTTAAGGATAATGAAATATTTCAAAAACTGGTAAGTAAAAAGCGTAAGAATTTTCCGGAATATATAAGGGTAGCTGACTATAGAGTATGGATAATTCCTAGTACAATTCCTTTTAGAAAGGTTGTAACTGATTTTAATAAAATCCAAAAATCAGAAATAGATACATTAAAAGCCTTCTATGAGGAGAATTCACGAAGATGGAACTTGTATCCCATAATGGACTTTGAAAAACTTAATTATAAAAATTTTAGAGTTATTAAAAGAGAAGGTGCGATTATAGCATCTGTTTATCTCGAAAAAAGACCGGATAAAGTGCAAGTACTGCACAAGTATGATGGAAAGTACTCCTACATCAAGTACGTTAGGCATTTACTGCCCCTATTTGGTTATCCGGTACTTCCAAAAGAAGGACAGGAACTTGATTATAGGTATATTTCATACCATCTATGTATAAAAGGTGAAGAAAAATTATTGGCTGATTTGGTAATGGATGTAGCGATGGAGGATTCTAGTATAAACTATGCTGCTATTGGATGTATAATGGAATCTAAAATTGATGAGATTCTATCCAATAAGCTTAAAATGAGCTATGACAGCATACTCTACTCTGTTGTTGGCGACGATTTAGCTTTTGCTGAAAAAATTAGAGACAGCTCAAATATCTACTTAGAACTCTCAAGTCTATAGAACCATAGGTTATAAATTTTATAAAACTTTTAAGCATTCACTTTAATAGGTCAATGCAGTTGACAACTGAAGATTAATATTGTATGATAGTTAAAATTCGTTGATTATTAATTCGTTAACGGAAAAATTAATATCAATCTTATCAAGAGAGGTGGAGGGACCGGCCCTGAGATACCCGGCAACCTATTAGATTAGGTGCTAAATCCGGTAGATGAGATAGTTTATAAAACCTCTCATTTTAGAGGTTTTTGTTTTTGGAGGAATTATGATAATCGTAGAAAATTTGCATAAGGATTATGAAATAGAGAGTGGCACTTTGAAAGTTTTAAACGACGTATCTTTTAAGGTGAATAAAGGGGAGATTTACGGAGTTATAGGACTTAGTGGTGCAGGCAAGTCAACCTTAGTAAGATGTATAAATAGGCTTGAAGAACCGACATCCGGAACTATTGTAGTTGACGGTAAGGACATGACTTCGATGTCTGAAGCTGAACTGCTTGAGCATAGAAAAGAAATAGGAATGATTTTTCAGCAGTTTAATCTCTTTCATCAAAGAACCGTAGCTAAAAACATTTCGTATCCACTCGAGATAGCAGGGTTTAACAGATCTGAAATAAACTCGCGAGTGGATGAACTACTCGAGTTCGTTGATTTGGTTGATAAGAAAAACTCATATCCTTCTCAGCTTTCAGGCGGTCAAAAGCAAAGGGTAGCAATAGCGAGAGCTCTTGCAACAAAACCTAAAATTCTCCTTAGTGACGAGGGAACATCTGCACTGGATCCTGCAAACACCAAATCCATACTGGACCTTATGAGAAAAACCGTTTATGAACTAGGGCTTACTATCATTATGATCACTCATCAAATGGAAGTTGCTAAGGATATATGCGATAGGATTGCAGTTATGGAAAATGGCCAAATAATAGAAGAAAATACTGTAGAAGAACTTTTTAGAAATCCGAAGATGAGAAGAACTCAAAGCTTTATAGAAGGCCTTAGGTCTGAGGTAAAGGAAGAAATCTATAAGTCAGAAGACTTTGAAGGTATACTTGTAAGGCTTACCTTTGACGAGAAATCCGCTAAAGAGCCGATTGTCTCAAGTATGGCTGCAGATTATGGAATCACTGCAAATATACTTTCAGGAAACATAAATAAACTTCATTCAACCAGTGTAGGATACCTTCATTTAGAACTTAGAGGAGAAGAGGTTAAAATATTTAAAGCTATTGAAGACTTAAGAGCAAAAGGAATAAATGTGGAGGCGATTAGATGACAGATTTAATACTTACAGCAACGATTGAAACGATATACATGGTTTCATTCTCCACATTAATTGCAGTGTTACTAGGTTTCCCACTCGGCATGGTGTTGGTAATGACTAGGAAAAATGGAATCTCTGAAAATATAAAGCTATACACCTTTTTGGACGGGATAATAAATTTGATGAGATCAATACCATTTATAATCCTCGTACTCGTTCTATTTCCGCTATCCAGACTGCTTGTCGGTACGACAATAGGGACCAAGGCGGTAATTGTACCACTTTCAATTTCAGCTACACCATTTGTGGCTAGGATGTTTGAACAAGCTGTTATCGAAGTAGATAAGGGAGTAATAGATGCAGCAAAGGCAATGGGTTCAAGCAAAAGGGAAATACTATTAAAAGTCCTCATACCTGAAGCACTACCATCTCTGGTGAATATGATTACTATAACGATTATAAATGTAATCGGATACTCGGCGATGGCCGGGGCGATTGGTGGAGGGGGCCTAGGTGATGTGGCAATCAGATATGGTCACTTTAGATCAGAGACAGATGTCTTATGGGCATCGGTAATTGTGATAGTCATTCTGGTTCAAATAGTACAATTTGTTGGAACTAGAATTTCTATAATATTAAACAAAAGATAAATTGGAGGGAATTATGAAGAAAATACTATTGGTAATATCACTGGTGCTTGCACTTGCACTAACTGCATGTTCCGGTGAAGAGAAAAAGAC